>JBDNIB010000209.1:0-20496 GCA_041688535.1 Prosthecobacter sp. | reverse complement strand
GGTCTCCCAGCGCCATCTGGTCCCGCATCATGTTCCGCACCTGGTAGTTCCGCACGCCGTTCCACGGCTCGGTCTTTTTCGGGCGGGCCTTCAGGTGCTCGAAGGAAAAGACATCGGGTTCGGATTTGAGCAGCCAGTGGTTCATGGGGTGCCCCACGGAATACACGGAATACACGGAAAGGGAATGCCAACTTCCGCTTTCCACACCGGCCACGTCACTCGTGCCAAGTCCGCGCCACCCGCTCAATACTGAGCGCCTTGCCGGTGGCGGGGTCGATCGTGACCAGCGCGCCGTTCACCCGCACCGCACCACGGCCCACGCCGAAGCGGGTGGGCATCATGGTGTGAAAGCGCTCCAGCACGGGCTCGATCTGGCTGCCGATGACGCTATCCATCGGCCCGCACATGCCGGCGTCGCTTTGAAAGGCGGTGCCGTTGGGCAGCACGCGCTCGTCGGCGGTGGGCACATGGGTGTGCGTGCCGATGACGGCGGACACCTTGCCGTCCAGATGCCAGCCCATGGCGACTTTTTCGCTGGTGGCCTCGGCATGGAAATCGACGAAGATCACCGGCGTCTCCTCACGCAGCTTTTCCACGCAGGCCACGATGGCGGTGAAGGGGTTTTCCAGCGGCTGGTTCATGAAGGTGCGGCCCTGCAGGTTCACCACGGCGACTTTGCACTTTTTGGACTCCAACACGACGAAGCCGCCTCCGGGCGTGCCTTCCGGGTAGTTCAACGGGCGCAGCATGCGCGGCTCCTCGCCCAAAAATGGCACGATCTCCCGCTGGTCCCAGATGTGGTCCCCGCTCGTCACCACCGCCGCACCGGCGCGCATGAGGCTGATGGCAATCTTGGGCGTGATGCCGCGACCGCCGGCGGAGTTTTCACCGTTCACGACGATAAAGTCGATTTTCAGTTCATCCTTGAGCACGGGCAGCAGCGCGGCCACCGCCTTGCGCCCCGGTTCACCCACCACATCGCCCAAAAAAAGGAGGCGAAAGAGGCCGTCCGTGCTGTCTGCCGTGTTGTCGTTCATCGTGACGCTACTTAGTAGATGATGAAGCTGGGGATCAAGTCTAGGATGCGCCCATGATGAAACGAAAGATGCGCGGCAGCTCACCTGCGGTCCTGTTCGCGTGCTGGTTGGCGGCGCCGGGCATGGCCCAAACGATCGTACCCGCACCCGCACCCACCGCCCCGGTTCCAGTGCCCGCCCCGGCACCCGCCACTCCGGAAACGACGCCGCAGCCCGCGCCACCACCCGCTCCACCGCCGCGTCTGGAACGGCTGAGTCCGCTTGGCACGAAGCCCGATTGGCTAAAGCTACAGGCCTTTCACCAAACCCTGACGCGCAGCGAGTTTGAAGCCGCGATGCGGGATTTTTACTCGGACCATTCCCCCCTGCCACCGCCTTGGAAACTGGAACCCGACGGCGTGGTGATCCAGACCGGCGACCCGCTGAAACCGGAGGCGCGCATCGCCTTCGCCACACGTTCGGAGTCGCCCCTGCCGGGCACGCGCGCTTGGCGCCGGGCCACCGAACTGCCGCCGCTCAAAGACCGCCCCCTGCTTAGCGATGTTCACATCGCCATCGACCCCGGCCACATCGGCGGCTCTTTTGCCGCCATGGAGGAGCGCTCCCTGAGCTTCGCCCCCGGCGAGGCCATCCAGGAGGGCGATCTCACGCTGCTGACCGCCCAGGTGCTAGCCGAGCGGCTCAAGGCCCTCGGTGCCTACGTCTCCCTCGTGCGTGAAAATGCCGCGCCCGTCACCGAGCAGCGGCCAGCCAATCTCATGGCCCCCGCCCGGCAGATCCTCACCGAGGCGGGCTTCCCCCAGCCGCAGGAAACCTACAGCAGCGTCACCGGCGACGCCAAAATCCTCACCGTGCAGTGGCAGAGCGAAAAACTCTTTTACCGTGTCAGCGAGATCCATGCGCGTGCCCAGAAGGTCAATGCCACCATCAAGCCCGATGTGGTGCTCTGCCTGCACTACAACGCCGAGGCCTGGGGCGCTGCCACCGCGCCGCAGTTCTCGCCGATGAACCACCTGCACATCCTCGTGAACGGCTGCTACTCACCCGTTGAGCTGGAGCAGCAAGACGTGCGCTTTGAGATGTTCCACCGGCTGTTCTCCCGCATTCACGAGGAGGAGCTACCGCTCGCCGAAGCCGTGGCCAATGGCATGCGCACGGCGACCGGCCTACCCGCCTATGTCTATACCACCCCCAATGCCCGCCACGTCGGCTCGAACGCCTACGTCTATGCGCGCAACCTGCTCGCCAACCGCATTTATCAGTGCCCGGTCGTTTATCTCGAACCCTTCGTCATGAACCACGAAGAAACTTACCGCCGCCTGCTCAACGGCCACTACCTCGGCCGCACGCTCACCGCTGGTCGCCTCCAGACCAGCGCCATCGAGGACTATGTGCGGGGTGTCGTGGACGGCCTCGTCGCCTACTATCGCAAACACCGCCCGTCATGAAGGTGCTCATCGCTGGTTGTGGCTTCGTCGGCGAGCGGGCCGCCGATCTCCTTCACGCCGCCGGGCATGAGGTCATCGGCCTCACGCACTCAGCGGAATCCGCCGCCCATCTCGCCAGCGAGAAGCCTTGGCGCACGCTGTCCTGTGACATCTCCCATCAAGATGCGGTCACGGCCCTCGCTGCCCAACTCGGCGCAGGCATCGACACCGTCATCCACTGCGCCAGCTCCGGTCGCGGCGGAGCGGAGATGTATCAACGCGTCTATGTGGATGGCATGCGGCATCTCGTGGCGGCTTTTCCAAACGCCTTTCCGCTCTACACCAGCAGCACCAGCGTTTATCCGCAGGTGAACGGTGAAATCGTCGATGAAACCAGCTTTGCTGACCCCGATCGTGACACCGGTCGCCTGCTGCGCGAGGCCGAAAACATCGCCTTGAGCGCCAACGGTGCCGTCGCACGCCTCGCCGGCATCTACGGCCCCGCTCGCTCCTTCGTTTTGAAGAATCTGCTCGAAGGCAAGGCCGCCATCGAGGGCAACCACGGCCAGGGCCGCCTGCTCAATCAAATCCACGCCGCCGACGCCGCCGCCGCGCTCGTGCATCTCGTCACGCAGCGCCTTGGTGGCATCTACAACATCGCCGATGACGCCCAAATGACCCAGCGCCAGTGCCTGGAGCGTTTATGCGCCATTTTTGGCCTCCAACTGCCTGGCGAACGCGAACCGGACCCCAATCGCAAACGCGGCTGGAGCCACAAAAGCGTCTCCAACACCAAACTGCACGCCACCGGCTGGAAGCCGCAGTATCCGAGTTATTTCGATGCCCTGCATAACGATCCTGACCTCGTCTCATCCATCCTCGACCTCGTGCAAACCGCTGGTGAAACGCCCCTGCCCCGCCAGCCGAATATCATGCTCATCGGTCTCATGGGTTCCGGCAAAACGACCGTGGGCCGCATCGTCGCGCAGATGATCGGCTTCCAGATCGTCGATACCGACCACCTCATCGCCGACACCGCCGAAAAAAGCATCCCCGAGATCTTCGCCACAGAAGGCGAGGTCGGCTTTCGCCTGCGCGAGTCTGCGGCACTGCGCTCGCTGCTCGGCAAACGCGGCTGCGTCATCGCCACCGGTGGCGGCATCATCACCCAGCCGCGCAATCTCCCGCTCCTGCGCCATCTCGGCTACACCGTCTGGCTGGACGCCGACCCCGAGCGCCTCGCCCGCCGCACCGCGATGAACAACAACCGCCCGCTGCTCCACGGCGAGGAAGACCCCAAAGCCAAGCTCGAACGCCTGCTCACCGAGCGCAAACCGCTCTACAAAGCCCTCGCCGACTTGCGCATCAAGACCGCCGAGCTCACCCCGCAAGAAACCGCGTACGGCGTCATGGAAAGCGCCCGCGTCTTCTTTGACCGCCGGCAGAGACTCGAATCAGTCGGTCAATAGATTCAGCTCCAACTGATCCTCCGCTCCCAGCGCTCGCGCATCATGCCCAAGCGAGCGCAATTCCGCCGCAAACTCCCGCGTCGAGCCATGCACGAGGTAAATTCGGCGCGGTTTCACGATCTCGACTGTTTTAAGAAGCTCAGGATGATCCGCGTGATCGCTCAGAGGAAATGCCACATCGACGCCATAGCGATACTTCGCGCTCGGTTGAATGGCCCAGCCTGACAGCATCGCCGTGCGCATTTTTGGCAGTTCCAGCTTCACTCCCGGTGGGAACACCAGTACATGCCCCGCCGCTTCGTCTGCGTTGAACAACCGCCACTTCGGTAGCACACCCAGGTGCGGTGCCAGCACCGCCGTGATCTGCGCCACGCTCGAATGCACCATCACCGGCAGCCCCTCATCACGCAGCGCACACAAAATCTCCTGCGCCTTGCCCAGCGAATAACCCAGCAGCACCGGCATGCCGCCCTCACTCAGCGTTTCCCGCACAAACGCCAGCATCTGCGCCATGATGTCCTCTGCGGGTGGAAACCGATACTTCGGCAGCCCAAACGTCGTCTCCATGATCAGCGTGTCCGCCTGCATCAGTTCACAGCGTTCCGCGCTCAATCCCTGCCGCAGTTTGTAGTCTCCTGTGTAGAGCAGCGTCGCCCCATCCGCCTTCCGCGTCACATGCAGCATCGCCGAACCCGTGATGTGTCCCGCCGGCAGCAGTCGCAGCTCCCAGCCCTCCCATTCCAACACCTCCCGCATCCTCGGCGAAACGACCACGCCTGATTTCTTTGCCGACTTCCGCACCACCATGAGCTGATGCGTGATCTCCGAGCAAATCGTCAGCCCATGCCGCGCCACATGATCACTATGCGCATGCGACACAAACGCCCGCGCCTTCCCCACATGTGGATCCAGCCACAGATCCGCCTCCGGCAGATAAATGCCGCGTGGATGCGTGACTTCGATGAGCGGAGGCATGCAATCCTCGCGGAGATCAACGTACCATGCCGGTCAGGGCTTGGGCAGCGACTTGACGCGTACTTTGTACCACATTCCCCCGCCTTCAGGATCCTTGAAGGTGATGACAAAATGATCGCCCTTCACCGCCGTGCTGATCGGGGTGCGGGTGCCATCCTTGCCAAACCGTTCCTTGGACACGGAGACCTGCTGCGCCAGCAGGTTGAGGGCCGGATTGGGCAGCGGGTAAACGTCCGAAGCGTCAGGACCGCGAGCACCCTGGGTGCGCCATTTGGGTTTCCACCGGGTGCCATTGACATAGGTGGATTCGTTGCCGCCGTTGATGGTACCCACCTTGGCTTCGCCGCCCAGTACGACCCAATAAATGCCTTCCTTGGTCACATGCAGCTCCGTGTTCCCGTCAATGAGTCCCTCAATCGTGAACGAAGTCTCGGCGGCGACTTTCTCCGTCCCCGCCTTCTTCGTGCTCTTGACTGATGCCAGCGGCGTGAGCAGCGCCATTTCATCCGTCAGCATCTTGGCTTTGGCGACGGCGGCATTCGCCCCTGCCAGATCCCCCGCCTGTAGCAGCGTGCCCTTCAGGGTTTCAAAGCGGGGAATGTACAGCTTGTTCAAGCCAATGATGCCCGCGCAAACCTTCGTCGAGTGATCGGCGAGCACCGCACCTGCCTCGGCCGGCAGCCCCTCAGCCGTCGTGTCAGGTGCGGCGGCAGGATTGGTGGAAGTCATAGGCACGGTGCTGATGGCCGCCTGGGCGGCATTGGCACCGTCGAGATTGCCAATCGTCATCTGCGCCTTCTTCACCGCTTCGAGCTGCGCCTTCGCCTCATCGTTCAAGCGCTTCAGGCCAGCGGCACGCTTGGCGTCATATTCTGCAGTCACCGCCGCCAGGGTTTCCACCTGTTGTGACAAGCCCCAGGTCGGGAGCAAAAGCAGACAAAGAAATACGGATGATCGTTTCATGAGGGTGCGGTGGGGAGAAGGAGCACTACATCAAATACTCGCGCTTCTGGCAAGGCTTAAATCTTGGCATGCCATCCGCATGTGCCTGCTAAAGAACCGCCGATTAAAGCCACACGCAGAGATTGGAACGCCGCAGAGGATTGAATACCCGTGCATTTCTCTGCGGCATTCCCAACTATGCGGTGTAATTCAGTGTTTCCCTCGATGTCGCGTGGATGCGTGACTGCGATGAGCGGGGGCATGGTGAGAATCGAGATTTGCGCTTGAGCGAGCCTGCCGCCAACGCATTCTCCTGCACCCAAAACAGATATGTCCGCCGCAGCTCACCTCACGATCACTCACCAGCAATTGGATCAACTGCAGGACGCCCTCGACTGCTTCGAGAACGGGATCTATGCAAAAGGCGAGGTGTTGGCCGATAACGGTGCAGTGCAGCGCATCACCTGGGAAGATGACAACTCTTTCACTGCCAAGGTGTGTGGAACGAAGTTCTACAACGTGCTGCTCACGTTCGGACCGCTGGGCTGTGAGGCTGAATGCAGTTGCCCCTATGCGGTGGATTGCAAACATGCCGCCGCAGTCATCTTTGAGATCATTGACCACGCCTCCGTAACCAAGCAGCCCACAAAAACAAAAAAACCGCAGGTCAAGCAAGCTCCCGCTGAGATACCGCCGCCGCCCGCCGGCACCTTGGCGGCACTCGTTCATCACAAACTCGGCACGCAGTTGGACAGTCTCACGCGCAGGTGCCTCGACCTCGCAGAACCGCTCTGGCAGCAGCAAAAATCCACTGTCGCAACCCCCATACTGTATGAGATGTGCGGGCGCACCCAATCCTGGGGCATGGGCCAGGTGCGTCTGTGGCCGGATACGCTGCCGCCGCAAAATGAATGGGAATTTCTCGCCTGCTTGATCGAGGCCATGCAGAAAAACTCACTCAACCCGTCCGCACAATTGATGGCGGCGGTTGATCCTGTCTTGCAGACGCAATTGCTCGCGCGCTGGCGGCGGCAGGATGACATCGATAGATGGCGCAATGCGCTCGCGGCATGGAAAGATCCTGCGACGGAGGCTGCGGTGGAAGCCGCCGAATTACGCCTCCTGCTCCATCCAGTGGGTGCCCAGGTGCAGGTGCGTCAGCCAGGGCAGGCGGAGTTTGCCAAGGCAAGCCAAAAGCTGCTCAAACAGCTCTGGGGTACCAGCACCTACACCGAACCCCAAAACCACCTCTCCGCCGGCTCGAACATCGTGCTCAAAACCTGCATGGGGGAGTACGGTCGTCTCGAAGCCGTGGACATCTCCCCGCTGCATAAAAACCTCACGCGCAGTCTCACCCTGCTCTTGAGCAGCGCGGAGCTGAGGCAGACCCACGTGGTCAATGATGCGGGCGAGACACTTGAGTTTGCCGATGAACCGCTGCGTTGGGATTTGCAGGCACCGACCAAGGCTGATGGCGATTACGAACTGCGTCTGCTCAACCACCTGGGCATCGCCCCGCCACCGCCGCTAGCCATCTTGCCCGGCGCACCGTTGCGCTACATCACCCGCGATCTCATTTACACCCTCGCTTACTGGCCCGCAGAGCTGGGCCACGCCAAGTGGCCGGTGCGCATCCCGGCGGCAGCTTTGGAGACACGGCAGGGCGTCGCCGCCCTCGCCAAGCTCGGTGTCGCCACCCCTCCACGCCTCGCCGGTCGCGTCACCATCTTACGGCCTGCCATCGTCTTGCAAGGCAAGCTGCACCGCCAGGCGAATGTCAGTAGTGAATACTTGCATGTCGCTGTGCAGGCGAGCTTCGGCAGCAATCAATTGCGGCTCGATTGGAATGGCACTTCGTGGTTCGAGTTGCCCCAGTCACGGCGTCTCTCGGCAAACGACAGCCAGGTCCTCCTCCAACACGATCGCTCCACTCTGCCAATCGTCGGTGCCTGGCTCTCCCAGTGGCCGCTGCGGCAGTTTTCAACCTATCCCCAGACCCAGCTCTGGCTCGAACAGCGCATCCAAGGCAAGGACTGGCCGGAACTCTTCCTCGCCTGGCTCGACCGCCGACCGAAGGGACTCACCGTCGAGCTCGATGCCGAACTCGCCAGCCTGCGCGATGGCAAAGTCGCCGGTCATGTGCGGCTCGACATCGAGGAGTCGAAGAACGGCATCGACTGGTTCGACCTCATCGTGGCCCTGGATGTCAACGACAGCACCTTGAGCCAAGCCGAGATCGATCTGCTGCTCAAAGCCAAGGGCAAATGGGTGCGCCTGCCCGGCAAAGGCTGGCGCAAACTCGAATACCAGCTCAGCGAGGAGCAGTTGCAGGAACTCGCGGAGTTGGGCCTCGCCGCGCATGATTTCAGCGCCGACAAGCAGCGTCTGCATGCCCTGCAACTCGGCGGATTGGCGCAGAAAAAAACCACACTGCTCAGCGCCGAACGCGTCGAGCAAGTGCGCCGCCGCGTGGAGGAAATCCAGACCCGCGTCACCCCGCCGCTGCCGGACGGCATCACCGCCACGCTGCGGCCGTATCAGACCGACGGCTTCCATTTCCTCGCCTACCTCACCGCCAACCGCTTCGGCGGCGTTTTGGCCGATGACATGGGCCTGGGCAAAACTTTGCAGACCCTCGTCTGGATCGCCTGGCTGCGTGGCGAGCAGCAGGTGCGGGAACCGATGCTCGTCATCTGCCCCAAGTCCGTGCAAGACAACTGGCGTGGCGAAGTCGCCCGCTTCTTCCCGCAACTCACCGTGGCAGTGTGGGATCGCGCCAGCGCCGGAAAAACCGGCATGGGTGGCGAGGTGGACCTGCTCATCATCCATTACGCCCAACTGCGCATTCACGAAGACTTGCTCAAGGAAGTCGAATGGGGCGCCGTCATCCTCGACGAAGCCCAGGCCATCAAAAATCCCATCTCGCAGAACTCCCAGGCCGCGTGTGGCTTGTCGGCGCGGCACCGCCTCGCCCTCACCGGCACGCCCATTGAAAACCGCCTGCTCGATCTCTGGTCGATCTTCGCCTTCGCCATGCCCGGCGTGCTCGGCACCCGCGCCGCGTTCACGAAAAACTTCGATGGTAAAGAAGACCCACTCGCCCGCCGCCGCCTCGCCGCCCGTACGCGTCCCTTCCTGCTCCGCCGCACGAAAAACGAGGTCGCCCGCGATCTACCCGACCGCGTGGAGGAAGATCTCAGCATCGAACTCGAAGGCACCCAAGCCGCCCTCTATCAAGCCGAGGTCAAACGCGCCCGCGCGCAGCTTTTGAAGGTCGAAACCAGCAAACAACTCGACAAACTCCGCTTCAACATCCTCACCAGCCTGCTACGCCTGCGGCAGATCTGCTGCCACCCGCGCCTACTCGGCCTGGATGCCAGCGCCGCCAAAAAAGGCCGCAAAAAAGCCGCCGAACCCGCCGCCGAGAGCGCCAAAGTCGCCGCGCTGTTGGAACTGCTCGAACCGCTCATGGAGGAAGGCCAAAAAGTCCTCGTCTTCTCCCAGTTCGTCGAAATGCTCGCCATCATCGAAGCGGAGATTCAGGAGCGCGGCTGGCACAGCTTCAAGCTCACCGGCCAGACCGAAGAACGCGGCGCACTTGTCAACGAATTCCAAACTCATGAGGGCGCCGCCACCTTCCTCATCAGCCTCAAGGCCGGTGGCTTCGGCCTGAACCTGACCGCCGCCAGCTACGTCGTCCTGTTTGACCCCTGGTGGAATCCCGCCGTCGAAGCCCAAGCCATCGACCGCACCCACCGCATCGGCCAAAAGCAGACCGTCTTCGCCTACCGCCTCATCGTGAAAAACAGCATTGAGGAAAAAATCCGCCAACTGCAAAAACAAAAAGGCAATCTCGCCAACGACATCCTCGGCGAAGAAAACTTCGCCCAGGCCCTCACCTTGAACGACTTCCAGTTCCTGCTTGGTGGAGACACTCCCGATTAACACCCTTCATCATGCCCGCTCTAGCCGATCAACTCATCTCCCTTCTCGGTCCTAACCGCGTTTCCGCCACGCCGGCTGACATCGCCACGCACAGCACGGACAAATGGTTCGCGTCGAATCCGCCGGAGGCCGTGGTGCATGCCGAATCGACGGCGGAAGTGTCCGAGGTACTGCGTTTTGCGAATGCGAATCGCATTCCCGTCACGCCGCAAGGTTCGCGCGTCGGTTATGTCGGCGGTTGCGTACCGTTGCAGGGCGGCCTCGCGCTTTCGGTGGCGCGCATGAACAAGATCAAGGAGATCACCCTCGCCGACGGTGTGGCGGTGATCGAGCCGGGAGTCATCACGGGGCATTTGCAGAGTGAAGTGCGCAAGCTCGGCTGGTTTTATCCGCCGGATCCGGCTTCGCTCAAGGAATGCAGCCTCGGCGGCAACATCGCCACCAACGCGGGCGGTCCGCGCTGCCTGAAATACGGCGTCACGCGGCATTACGTACTCGGTTTGTAAGCGGTGATGGCCGATGGCTCGATTGAGAAGGCGGACGGGCGTTGTCACAAAAACAAAACGGGATTAGACCTCGTCGGTCTGATGGTCGGCAGCGAAGGCATGCTCGGCGTCGTCACCGAAGCGACGCTGCGGTTGATCCCGCATCCGCCGATGCGCGCGATGCTCTCCGCCGGTTTCAACTCGTTCGCGGAAGCGGCGAACGCCGTGCAGCGCATCCTCGGCAGCGGCTTTCTGCCCAGCGCCCTCGAAATCGCCGACAAATTCACGCTGCGGGCCGCCCGCGAGTATCTCGGCGCCTCCGTCACGCCGGAAGGCGATGCGCATCTGCTCGTCGAGATCGACGGCCAGGTCGATTCGGTGAAAGGCGAGCTGCAGCAACTCGCGAAACTCGTGCGCGAGCTCGGCTGCATCTGTTTGCAGAAAGCGATGGGCGACGAGGCCTGCGAGGCCTTCTGGAATCTGCGTCGTCAGTTCAGTTACAGCCTACGCAACACCGGTTTGATCAAACTGAACGAGGACATTGTCGTGCCACGCGGCAAGTTGGTCGAACTCGTCGATTTCGCGGAGAAACTGCAACATGAAACCGGCTTTCCCGTCGCCTGCTTCGGTCATGCGGGCGATGGCAATATCCACGTCAATATCATGGTGCCCACGATGGACGACCCCGCGATCCGCGAGCGGGCCGAGGCCGCGCTCGACAAGCTTTTCCATCAAGTCATCGCCTGGAATGGTGCGATCACTGGCGAACACGGCATCGGCATCGCGAAAAAACGCTGGTGGCGTGCTGCAGTCTCACCTGCCGCACACGAAACGCACCTGCGTTTGAAGGCGGCGCTCGATCCGAACGGAATTTTGAATCCGGGGAAGTTTCTCGACTGAATCCGTCCGCCTGCAAGATCACTCGCTCCAGCACTGTTCCCACTCACCACCATGACCAAACTGCTCCTTCCGACCTTGTTGCTCGCGCTGCCGCTTTGCGCCGCTGATTTGAAGTTCCAAAAGCTCACGCTCTCCAACGAGTTCTGGTGCGAAGGAGCGCACTTCGCGGATTTCGATCAGGATGGCAATAACGACATCTGCGCGGGGCCGTTTGTGTGGTGGGGGCCGGATTTCAAGGAGCGCAGCGCCTACAGCGCCCCCAAACCGGAGCGGAACAAGCCGCTGACGGACGGAGACTATGCGCCCAATCACGCGAAGTTCATCAAGTCCGCGCCCGCTTATGCGGGCAAGGCGGTCGATCCACTGGGCTACTCGGACTACTTCCTGACCGATACTTACGACTTCAACAGCGACGGCAAAGTGGATATCCTCGTTTTTTCCTGGCCGGGCGACATCACAGCTTGGTATGAGAATCCCGGCAAACGCGGCACCGAGGCGTGGCAGCGCCACATCATTTTCGACGTGACGGACAACGAATCCCCACAGCTAGGCGACATGGACGGCGACGGCAAACCGGAGCTGATCTGCCACACCGGCGGCCGCCTGGGTTATGCCTCGCTCGATTGGGCGAATCCGACCCAACGCGGGACTTACCACGCCATCGCCAAGCCGGACCTCAAACGTTACTTCCGCTACACGCACGGCTACGGCTTCGGCGACATTAATGGCGACAAGCGCCCCGACATTCTCGACAAAGACGGCTGGCGCGAACAGCCGGTCACGGCATCCGAGGAATGGGTGTTTCATGCGGTGCCCTTTGCACCAGCGGAGGCCCGAGGCGGTTCGCAGATGCAGGTCTATGACGTGAATGGTGATGGCCGCAACGACGTGCTCACCAGTTGGGACGCGCATGGTTACGGCTTCGCGTGGTATGAGCAAAAGGCGGATGGCAGCTTCACCACGCATCAGATTCTCGGCGAAAAGCCGGAAGACAGCCCACACGGCGTGAAATTCACCCAAACGCACGCCACCACGCTGGCGGACATGGATGGCGACGGCGTGCTCGACCTCATCACCGGCAAGCGCTACTGGGCGCACGGCCCGAACAAGGACGCCGAACCTGCCGAACCCGCCGTTCTCTACTGGTTCCAGATCAAACGCGATGGCAAAGGCGGTGCTGACTTGATCCCGCATCAAATCGACAACGACAGCGGCGTCGGCACCCAGGTGACGGCAGGCGACGTGAACAAGGACGGCAAGATGGACGTGATCGTCGGCAACAAGAAGGGTGTGTTTGTGTTCTTGCAGGAGTGATACAGAAACGAGAAAGAGCCTTGGAATAACACGGGGCTTGGTTATTATTCGGCCATGCCATTCACCGTTGAAGACCTCGAATCCAAGGCGCTAGAATTGTCGGCTGATGCTCGTGCAGATCTCGCCGAGCGGCTGACGGGCAGTCTTGCAAATGATGCAGACACATCGTCCAGGCGAGCTTGGCTGGACGTGGCCCGCAAACGCCGTGATGAAATCCGCTCAGGGTTGATACAGGGCATTTCTGGAGAAGACGGTTCAGCCTTGGTTCGAAAACTGGTGGGCAGATAAATTACATCTACCCTCCCGACGCTCTGTCGGAGTACGCTGACGCCGCGTTATACTACGAAGAACGCACTCCAGGCTTGGGTGCGGACTTCACTGTCGAAGTCGAGGATGCAATCCAGAAAATCATTGGCAATCCGAGCGCTGGCGATGCCTTGATGAGGATATTCGCCGGTTTCTGGTGCGGCGCTTCCCTTACGGCGTCCTTTACACGATTGAGCAAGATCATGTCATGATCGTTGCCATCATGCATCTGAGCCGTGAGCCGGGCTATTGGCGTCATCGAATCACGCGATGATCAACCCAGCACATCGCCCGCTTGCAGCGCGTGACCACGCAGGAAGTCGGCGGCAGGCAGACGCTTGCCGCCTTCGATTTGAACTTCGAGCAGATTCAAGAGACCGCTGCCGCAACTGACGATGATGCCGTCGGCATTAGCGCTGACGATGGTGCCAGGCGACGGACAGGCATCGGCGTCAGCGATGACTTGAGCACGATGAATCTTCATCTGCGACTCCTTCAGCATGCAGGACGTGCCGGGCCATGGCGTGAAGGCGCGAATGAGTCGGTCGAGTTCGATGGCGGGTCGGCTCCAGTCGATGCGGCCGTCTTGACGGGTGAGTTTGCGAACGTGGGTGACCTTGGATTCGTCCTGCTTTTCACGCGGGGGATGGCCGGTGGCGAGAAAATCGAGCGCGGCTTCGAGCGCGGCGGGAGCTTGCTGCGCGAGTTTGTCGTGCAGGCTGCCACCGGTGTCGTCCGCAACGATGGGCAGGCGCTGCATCAGCAGGATGTCGCCGGTGTCGAGACCTTCATCCATGAACATGATGGTGACGCCGGTTTCGGCATCGCCATCGCGAATCGCGGCCTGGATCGGCGCGGCACCGCGATGACGTGGCAGCAGTGAGGTGTGGACGTTCAGGCAGCCGAGAGACGGTACATCAAGCACGGTGCGTGACAAAATTTGGCCGTAAGCGACGACGATGGCGACGTCGGCATTGAACGCCTTCAATTCCTCAACGGCGTGGCGGATTTTCGGCGGCTGGATGACGGTGATGCCTGCGGCTTGCGCGCGCACCTTGATCTGCGGTGGGGTGAGCACCTGCTTGCGGCCCACGGGCTTGTCGGGCTGCGTGACGACGCCGACGACCTCGTGTTTGGGCGTGTTGAGCAGCCATTCCAAAGAGGGAAGGCCGATGTCGCCAGTGCCGATGAAGAGAACTCGCATTGCCGGCGGCTAGACCTTCATTTTTTCGAGTTCTTTCCACGCTTCGAGCGTCATGATGCCCGCGAGGATGTCGTAGAGCACCTTGGCGGGAGCCTGGCTGGCATCAATGTCCACGATGCGGTCGCCGGCATAGTAGTCGAGGATCGGCTTGGTCTCGGCCTCGTAGGTGACGAAGCGGTTTTGGATGACGGTTTCGTTCGCGTCATCGAAGCGATTGTCCTTGAGCGCCCGTTTGCGCAGGCGGCGGGCCAGTTCGGTGCGGTCGGGACAGGAGAGATGGAAGACACGCAGCACCTCGATGTGCTCCTCCATGTACTTCGCCTGCTCTACATTGCGCGGAATGCCGTCGAGCACGAGGAAGTCGATCTCCGGCTTGAAGCTGTGGGAATCGACGCGTTGCTTCACATTCTCGCTCCAGAGTTGCACGGTGACATCGTCAGGCACCAGCTCGCCACGGCTGGAGTACTCGACGAATTTCTGCCCGAGTGTCGTGCGGGTGTCGCGGGAGCGAAACACATCCCCACAGGCGAGATGATGAAAACGCGGGATGGCACCGAGCACCTTGCCCTGCGTGCCTTTGCCACTGCCAGGTGCGCCGAGGATGAGAAAGGTACGGAATCGTGCGGGTTGTTGTGCGTCAGACATGGGGTGCCATAGCACGCTACTTTTTCGACACAACTTGCGTGGCGGCCAATTTCACCCGCTCATGGTCCAGCGCAGCCAGTTCCTGCGTCTCATCACGCAACACCTGCACCCAAGGCTGCGGCGGTGCCCACACGGCGGGATCAGTGGGGCCAAACAGCAGCAGCGATGGCACGCCACAAGCCGCTGCGAGATGCGAGATGCCGCTGTCATGCCCGAGGAAGGCGGTGCAGGTGCTCAAACGTGTTGCCAACTCGGCCAGCGGCAAAGCGTGCCAATGCCCCATAGACGGGCTAAAGCCCGAACTACTAACGCCGCGTGCGTCCTCGGCCTCGCCGGTGATGAGAACGACCTCGGCGGCGGAAAATTCGCCAGCCAGACGTAGCCAGCGGTCGAGCGGCCAGTTTTTCTTCTCCGACCCGCTACCGACGTGAATGGCGATGCGTTGTTTGCCATCGAGACGACGCTCAAAGTGCGTCCGGCGCAGCTGCTCGTCCTCCAGGAACATCGCGAGTTTTTCCAAGCCTTTCGCGAGTTGTTTGGAGGCATGTTCGCCGTCGTTTTGCACACGGGGCGAGCATTCGATGAGCGTTTTGACGCCCCCCCGCTCCAGACTGGCGCGGAACAGGCCGTCGGGATCGTACAGGAAGCTGACGACGAGATTGAAGCTGCGCAGATGCTCCGTGAGTGCCTCGTCGATGGGCGCATTTTTCGCAAACAGCGGGGCCATCGTGCGATGTTCGA
Organism: Prosthecobacter sp.; assembly: GCA_041688535.1. Classification (GTDB taxonomy): domain Bacteria; phylum Verrucomicrobiota; class Verrucomicrobiia; order Verrucomicrobiales; family Verrucomicrobiaceae; genus Prosthecobacter. The sequence goes on along the minus strand of JBDNIB010000209.1, from coordinate 5,106 downwards.
GGCTGCGGATCGAATCGGCGAGGCCAGCGCTGCGTGCCAGTTTGGCGATGGACGGATAACCGATGACTTCGAGATGGCAGCCGGGGATCGTTTCGCGCAGCAGGCGAATCGCGGGAAGCGTGAGGATGAAGTCGCCAATCGCACCGCCACGAATGACGAGGACGCGGGGCTGCGGCTTCATCAGTAGAGCAGCAGCGCCGTCACGAGCAGCACCACGCCGTAGGCGATGCCAGCATACACCGCCAGATTCCAGCGTTGCGGCTTGGCGAGTAGCCAGTTCACCCAATCACGCAGCAGGAAAGGCATGCCGACGAAGTAGATCCCGACGATGATCCAGGCATAGGCCAGAACGGGCAGCAGCAGGCGGCTGATCTGCGGCTGGAGAAACGCGGCGGTCAGCACGGGGCTGGCGAGCAGCAGCAACAGTGCGCCGAGCGAGCGCACCGCAAGAAACTCCTTCACATAGAGCATCACCGCCACATAACCACCGGCGACGATCAGGATGAAGGTGCGGCGCATGTGGAAGAACTCGCCCATGTCCATATGCGCCAGGGCGAAGACGCTCCAGATGAAATCCACCGAGAGCAGAATCACGCCCCATTTGTAGGAGCGGGGAAAGTGTTTCAGGAAGGCCTGCGTGGCCGTCGTGTTTTTCAGCGCCCAGCCGTGCGCCAGCAGCAGCGCCAAGGCCACGACGAGGCCGGTGCCTTTCAGCGGGATGCCGCCGGTGGGAGCCTGGTGGTAAAGATAGTCGTAGAGGTCGGCGAACATGCGCGGGGCGGGAAAAAACGGGCGCACAGGTGGCGCAGACCGCCGGAATGCGCAAATGCGATGTTCCTGGCGCAGGATTGCGGTTGCCGCAGCAGTGTGGTGCGACAGTTTGCGCCCCGCCCATCCTTGATGAAAGACAAAGACTCCACTCCCGCTTGGTTCGTCGTCCACACCCGCCCAAAGTGCGAGCACATCGCCGCCTCGCTCATGGGCGGACTGGAAAATGTGGAGACTTATTGTCCGCGCATCCGCTTCCAGCGCAGCACGCGGCGGGGGAAGGTGTGGTTCATCGAGGCGCTGTTCCCGAGCTACTTTTTCGCCCGTTTTGTGCCGGTGGAGTCACTGCGCGCGGTGAATTATTCCCAAAGTGTGATCCGCGTGGTGGATTTCGGCGGTGCCCGCACCTCGGTGCCGGACCGCGTCATCGAAGAACTGCGCAAGGAGATGCAAAATGAAGAAATTCAGGAGGTGAAAGTCGGCGTGAAGGTGGGCGACATCGTGGAACTGACCGAGGGGCCGATGCGCGGCCTAAAGGGCATCGTGAACGCGATGCTCAGCGGCGCGGACCGCGTGCGCATCCTGCTGGAGTTCCTGGGCCGCGAGAATGCGGTCGAAGTGCCGCTGTCCAAAATCCTCACCGAGCACCAGCCGCGCGAAGTGCTGGCGGTGAAGTAGCGCCGCTTGGATCGGGCACCGTATACATCCTTCGCCTTGCAACCGGCGCTGCCTGCCCTACGTCATCCGTCCCCCTCATGCTTACCATCCGCGACGTCACCAAGACCTTCAATGCACGCACGCTGTTCAGCGGCGCGTCCATGACCATCAACTACGGCGAGCGCGTGGCTCTGGTGGGGCCAAACGGCGCAGGCAAATCGACCCTGTTCTCGCTGATCCTCAAAACCGACACGCCGGACGCCGGGGAAATCATCCGCGATGAGTGGACGACCATCGGTTTCCTGCCGCAGGAGAGCGAACCCGTCGGGAATGAGACGGTGCTGGAGGTGGCGACGGGCAAGGCGGGCGAAATCGAGGCGCTAGAAAAAACGTTGCGCGAATTCGAAGCGGCGGGTGACGTCTCCAGCCCGGAATACTTTGAAGCGCATGCCAAGCATGACGCACTACAAGACCCACAGACCGAGGCGAAGGCCAAACGCATCCTCAAGGGGTTGGGCTACAAGGAGGAGGACTTTGCGCGGCCCGCGCGGGAGTTCAGCGGCGGCTGGGTGATGCGCGCGCACATGACGCGGCTGCTGGTCATGGAGCCGGACCTGCTGCTGCTGGATGAACCGACGAACCACCTCGACCTCGTCGCGCTGATGTGGTTCCGCAATTATTTGAAGAACTACCCCGGCGCGGTCCTCATGATCTCGCATGACCGCGACTTCATGGATGAGCTGGTGCAGTCTGTGTATGAGATTGATGAGGCCAAACTGGTCTCCTATCAGGGCAACTACAGCGAGCACTTGCAGCAGCGTGAGGCGAACTGGGAGCGCGCGATGCAGTCGTACAAAAACCAGCAAAAGGAGATCGAGCAGATTCAAGAGTTCATCGACCGCTTCCGCTCCGTGGCGTCAAAAGCCTCGCAGGCGCAAAGCCGCGAGAAGCAGCTCGCGAAGATGGACAAACTCGACAAGCCGCGCCCGTTGCGCAAAGGCTTCCGCTTCAACTTCCCGCAGCCGCAGCGCAGCGGGCAGCGCTTGATTGCGCTGACGGACCTCTATCAGGCCGACGGCACGAAGCAGGTCTATCGCGGCCTCGATCTCGAAGTCGAACGCGGTGAACGCACCGTGCTGGTGGGGCCAAACGGCTCCGGTAAATCGACGTTGATCAAGATTCTGGCCGGCGAGGTGCCATTTCAGCAGGGCGAGCGCAAACTGGGCACGAATTTGAAACTCGGCTACTTCTCCCAGCATCGCGCCGACACGCTAGACCCCGATTGCAGCGTGCTGGAGGAGTTGAAACGCGTCGCGCCGGAGATTCGCGAGGACGAGGCCCGCAGCATCCTCGGTTCCTTCCTGTTCAAGCGTGAGGACGTGCATAAAAAGTGCCGCGTGCTCAGTGGTGGCGAGAAAAGCCGCGTCAATCTGGTCAAATTCCTCGTCGATCCGCCGAACCTGCTGCTGATGGACGAGCCGACGACGCACTTGGACATCTGGGCGATTGAAGGCCTCATTCTGGCGCTGCAAAAATTCGAAGGCACGCTCGTCTTCATCAGCCATGACGTGCATTTCATCCGCAACCTCGCCACCAAGGTGCTGCACATCTCCGACGGCATCGTGACCCCCTACTCCGGCGACTACGCCTACTATCTGGAGAAAACCGGCGCGGAGGAAAACGCCCGCGCGGCGGTGATCGCCGCGTGAGGTTTTCTGGAGGGCTTTATTTCGACGGTGCGGGTGCCAGTGATTTGGCCCGCTCGACTGCTTCCTTGTCGTTGGGGCGGTAGCGCAGGAGTTCGCGGGCGGCGGCGGGCGAGCCTTCTTTCTTGAGAGCCAGCAGGTAGTCCTCGAACGGCTGCTCATCCACCGGTGAGAGCGGGCGCGTGGCGGTGGGAGCCAGCAGCCATTTGGCCCAGCGGAAGGCGGTTTCCTCGCCTGCGGCGGCGGTCTTGGGAATCGCGGCGATGGTGGCCTCGTAGTCGTCCAAAGACACCTCTTCGACACGGCCATTGGCGGTGAGATGGCGGCGGGCGAGTCCTTCGGCAAATTTGAGAAACCATTCCGGCAGCACGGTGTCTTTCGGCGGCATGGGCGCGCTGAAGAAGCCATGGCCGGAGACGCGAAACAGGATGCTCTGGGCGTCGTCGGATACACGGGCCACGACGATGCCCTCCTGATCGCTGCGCTCACGCGGCGTGTCGCGAATGCCCGGCGTGAGGCAGTCGCCAGTACGCATGTTCCAGACCCGCAGCTCGCCGTCATCGGTGACGGTGACTAGGCGCTCGTCATCCGGGCTGAGTGCCAGCACCGGCACAAAAGTGTCGTGTTTCATGCTGACGATGTTCTGACGGGTGGCGATGTCCCAGACACGCACGGTGCGGTCACGGCCGGAGCTGATGAGCAGCTTCTCATCCTGGGTCAGCGTCACCGCGCCGACCGCCGGTGCATGCACGATCGGGTCGCCCAGCGGTTTGAGCGTTTTGGCATCGTAGAGGAACACGGTGCCGTCCGGATCAGCGGCGGCATACATGGATTTTTGGCGGTTGGCACCGCCGGCCTCGGAAAAACGCAACTGCTGCGGCGATTCTTCAGGCCCCTTGATGCGGCTGATCAGCTCCTTTTGGAGGACATCCACAAACCGGCGCCCGGACATGCGCTGGTGAATGTCCCAGACCTGCACCTCCGCCAGACCGTTCGGGGCATAGACCAAGGTGGAGCCGTCCCAACTGATCTGGACATCCTGGACCGCCTGCTGCAACCGCGAGAACATGAGCGCCCCGGTCTGGATGTCGAACACGCTGACCTCCCCATGCCGCGACACGCTGGCGACGAGATTGGTGTCGGCGACGGGTGTGGCGCGGATGATGGCGCCGTCATGCCGACGGGTGGGGAAGCGGAGCAGGCCGTTGCCCACATTCCAGACGTAAACATAGCCGCCCCCGTCGCCGGTGACGAGAGATTTGCCATCTGCGCTGAAACCCAGTGCGGTCACGGACGAAGGATGCGTGAGTGGGGGTATGACCTCGCCGCCGTTGCGGAAATTGCCGACGTACACGATGCCGCTGGCCATCCCCAGGGCGATGATTTCGCGCTCAGCGTCAATGGCGACATGCAGCAGACCTTTGTCCACCTCGATAGGATCACCCACGGGCTGACCCAGGCGCAGATCCCAAGTCGTGGCGGCACCGTCGTCTCCTTGGGCGTTGATGGGATCGCCACCATAAATGCTGGCGGCAAAGATGCCGCTGCGATCCACCGCGATCTCAGCCACCGCGCCTTTTTGCCGCAACACCTTGGCGGGATCTTGCGGCTGGCGCAGATCCCAGACGTGGATGGTGCCCTGCCCGGTCGGGTCGGTCTCGCTGCCGACCAGCAGCTTGGCACCATTTCCTGAAAAGGCGGCACAAGTCACCATGACTGGCAGGCGCGGCTGGAGATTGCGCCGTTTGCCGTCCTTGAGCGTCCACAGCTCCACGTTGCCGTCATCCCGCGTGATCACCGCGTGCGTGCCGTCGGGTGTCACATCAAGGGTGGTGATCGTCATGCCAGGAGCGACCAGATGATCGGTGCGCTCACCGGTTTTCAGGTCCCAGGTGGCGATGATTTCACTCTTGGCCGACTCCGCCTGCACGGGTGCGGGCAGAATCTTCGGCAATACTGTGCAAACGGCCAGCGC
>JBDNIB010000208.1:0-1632 GCA_041688535.1 Prosthecobacter sp. | reverse complement strand
TCATAATGACTCTGGAGCAGGTGGGTTTCGACCTGGCGCATGACGTCAAGCACGACACCCACGAGAATCAGCAGGCTAGTGCCGCCGAAGAACTGGGCCGCCGAGCTGGAGATATTCATGAGGCTGCTGACGATGCCCGGCATGACATAGAGTCCAGTGAGGAAAATCGCCCCTGCAAAGGTGAGACGGCTCATGGTGAAATCGAGGAAATCAGCCGTGGGCTTGCCAGGGCGGATGCCGGGGACGTAACCCCCGCTCTTTTTGAGGTCTTCCGAGATCTGCGTGGGCTGGAACATGGTGGCGACCCAGAAGTAACTGAAGAAAAAGATCAGTAATGCGGAGATGACGTAGTAGGCCGAGCCGCTGCTGATGAACATGGTAGCGCGTTGGATCCAGGCCACATCCTTGAAGAAGGAGGCGATGATGGTCGTGGGGAATAGCAGGATGGCCTGGGCGAAGATGATCGGCATGACGCCGGAATAGTTGATCTTCAGCGGCAGGTATTGCGTCTGGCCACCATAAACCTTGCGACCGACGACGCGCTTGGCGTAGGTGATGGCAATGCGGCGGGTGGCCTGGGTCAAAGCGATGACACCGGCGATGACGATGATCATGAAGCCCATCAGCAACACCAGCGTGAAGGCGCTTTTTGGATCGGCTTTTTCACTGCCGACGAAGGTCTGCCAGACCTGGATCAAAGCACCGGGAAGATCGGAAACGATGTTCACGCAAATGAGGATGGAGACACCGTTGCCAATACCGCGATCCGTGATCTGCTCCCCCAGCCACATCATGAGCATGGTGCCAGCGGTGATGGTGGTGACACTGGTGAAAACGAAGCCGAAGCCATAATTCGGCACCAGCGGACGACCGCCAAGCCGGTCAATGGCATCCTGCAGACCTGCCATCAGGTAGTTTTGTCCTGGATCAGCCAATGATTGTGCCAGCAAGGTGGCCTGGAAGACGCACAGCACGATGGTGGCGATGCGGGTGTACTGAGTGATCTTTTGACGGCCACCTTCCTCACGGGCGAGCTTGCTCAGCGGCGGCCACACGGCGGTGAGGAGCTGCAGCATGATGCTGGCGCTGATGTAGGGCATGATGCCCAAGGCGAAAATGGCGCAGTTCTGTAAGCCACCACCACTGAAGATGTTGAGCAAGGCGGCCACTTGGGCGGCACCAGAGGCGTTGTCGCCCGCCTTGTTGTTGATCCATTCGCCCAGCACGGTCGGATCGACGCCAGGAAGCGTGATCGAGGTGCCGATGCGGACGATGACGATCATCGCCAGCGTGAAAAGGATGCGTGAACGCAGTTCGGGGACTTTGAAGCTGTTGGCGAAGGCGGAAATCATGGGAGAGGCTCTAAGCGAAGATGGGCCTGGTGTCCTGACAGCACTCGCTGCGCGGAGACCGGCCCATCAAGGTGGTTGGGTCAGAAAAAATCAGGCAGCGATGGAACCGCCAGCCTTCTCGATTTTTTCGCGGGCCGAGGCGCTGACTTTCGCACCTTCAACGGTGAGTTTAAGGGAAAGATCGCCAGTGCCGAGGATTTTGATGAAGTCGCAGTTGCGGCTGATGAGCCCGCATTCACGCAGGGCGGCCTCATTGATGACAGCGCCATCCTGGAAGACG
>JBDNIB010000207.1:0-3991 GCA_041688535.1 Prosthecobacter sp. | reverse complement strand
GCCAGAAAGACGGGTTCCCGCCTGCCAATCACCGGTTCCCATGCTGGCGGGGAAGTTCCGGGCGCTGTTTCACGGGTTCCGGCGGCGGCGGAACCGGTTCCCGTTCTGCCGGGGAGCGGGAAGTGGCGCTATCACCGGTTTTTTTCTGGCCGGAACGGGTTTCGGCTGGATTGCAGCCCACGGCAGCCACGGATCAGCACGGCAGCCACTCCAGAAGACGAGCTGAAGCTCAGTACTACTTTAATCTGAACCACGCACCCAACCACGACCATGCCACGCAAAGACTACATCCCTGACAGCGCCCAGAACCTAGTGAACTGGACGACGAATTACCTCGCTGAGGTGGACGCCATCGCCACGCGCATCGGCTGGCCTCCCGCGCAGGTCACCGCCTTGAAGGCACGGCTCACCACGTTGCGTGATGCGGCGCAGGAGGTGCTGGACAAGCAGAACGACCTTGATGTCGCCACCGGCCAGTTGACGGAGAAGAAGGACAAGGAACTGCCGGAAATCCGTATGGATACGAACAACCTCAAGTCCACGCGTGGTTTCACGGATGGCGATGCCCGCACACTGAACGTGCTCACCGCCAGCGGCGAGTTTGACCCCGACCATTACAAGCCGCAGCTCACGGCGGTGTCCATGCCGGGCCGGGTGGAAATCACCGGCAAGAAGACCGGGGCCGACACGCGCAACCTCTACTGCCGTCTGAAAGGCCAGGGCGACTTCAAGCTCCTGGCGGCCAAACGTGTCCGCGTCCCCTTCGATGACACCACGCCCCCCGCCACCGCCGGGCAGCCAGAGGAGCGCGAGTATCAGGCCATCGGCGTCCTGGGTGATGACGAGATCGGCCAGCCGAGCGACATCGTGAGCGCCATTTTTCGTCCCTAGTTTTGCCACTCAATCGTTTCCCCGCCGAAAACCTGAGCGCCGCCAGCGCCGCAAAAAACAACACTTTAAACATACCGCTATGCCAGACGAAGATTCATCCTCTGCCGACTCCAGTGAGCAAAGTTCGGAGCAGTCGAGCGAACAAAGCTCAGAGCAGTCCAGTGAGCAGAGTTCGGAGCAGTCGAGCGAACAAAGCTCAGAGCAGTCCAGTGTGCAGAGTTCGGAGGAATCAAGTGATTCATCGTCGGACTCGAGCAGCGAGTCGTCTTCGGACTCGAGCAGCGAGTCGTCTTCGGAATCGAGCAGCGAGTCGTCTTCGGAATCGAGCAGCGAGTCGTCTTCGGAATCGAGCAGCGAGTCATCTTCGGAGTCCAGCAGTGAGTCTTCATCGGAGTCCAGCAGCGAATCTCCGTCGTCTGAGGACGAGGAGCCGGAGGACGATTGTCCGCCTCCCGAGGACGACGGCAGCAGCAGCGATTGTCCCGAGGAGGACACGGGTGGCGGCGCGCCAGGAGATCCGACGGCGGACCCGGATCAGTGTGGTGGCGGCGGCTATCAACCCGGATTTTAAGAGCCCTTTATCTTCAGCTATTTCATTACCATGAATCTCTCAACCAATCTCAAAGGAAAAGGTGTCGCTGAACTGCTGGATGTGCGCATCCAGTATGTGGCGCGCATGAGCGGTCCCACTTCCAGCGTCATTGGCAACAGTTGGCTGCTGACGACGCTGCCGTATCTGGTGTTCAGCCAGACGACGATTGACGACTTTCCCACGGAAGTAAGCCGGGTCACCTCCATGAAGGGTACCGCCCGTTTCACGCGGTCAGGTTCGGAATACCTCGGCATCAACGGCACGCGTCAGAAACTGGCCGTTTCCGGTTCTGCTTATGTGGTGACGGCCCCGAATGGCACGCGCAGTTGGTTTTACGGCCCGGAGGTGGACGCCGCACTGCGGGGGCGGCTACAGAAGATCGTCGAGCCCAGCGGGATCGAGTGCGTGGCCGCCTACGACGAGGCGCAGCGTCTGCAAAGCATCACGGCGGTGGTGCCCGGCACGGCGGACAACGCCGCGTTGCATTTCCACATCGCCAGCGCGGGCACCCATGAGGGGCGGATTCTGTGGATTGAAAAGCGGCTGTCGCGGGGCGGGGTGGAGCAGCCGGTGAAGCGCTCGGTGTACACCTATCACACGGGTGAGGACGACATGGGACTGGTGAATGACCTGAAAACCGCCGCCACCGAGGTCTATGATGAGTCCACCGGTGTCTGGCAGCGTGCGGGAGCGAACTACTACACTTATTACACGGAAGACAGTGCGGTGGGGTTCGAGCACGGACTCAAGTATGTCGTGTCAGGCGCAGACTTTGAGCGCATGGTGGCCGCCGGTCTTGATCCTGCGGTGTTTGATTCGATCACGGACGAGATGCTGGCCTCCTTTGCCACCAGCTTCCGGGAATACGATGCGGACCGGCGGGTCAAGAAGCTGGAGGTGTCCGCCGGGCAGCGTGCCACCGAGTTCACCCGCCTGGATTCCAGTGGTGGCAGCGTGAACTGGACCCGGCGTTCGGTCCAATCGCGGGCGGATGGGGCCACCGTGACGACCTATTTCAACAGCCTGAACCAGGCCATCCTAAAAGTATTGGCGCAGGGCAGTGAGAGCTGGCCCACCTACTGCGAGTATGATGCGGATACGCACCGCGTGCTGGAGGCCGGGCCGGATGCCATCGCTGCCTTCACCATGCCCACGGACCCGTCAGCGAATGTCGCCGTCACCTTGCGGGCGAGCGAGGGGCTGATCCGACAATGGGAGTATTATCCACTGGATGGGAGTGGTGGCACCGGTTCCGCACCGGGTAAATTGAAGCGCCGTTCCCTCAGGCAGGGAACCACGGGAGATGAGATCACTCTGGAGGCGCGTTCCTACACCTCCCACACGGTCAATGACCTGACGGTGTATGAGCCTGAGGTTGTCACGGTTTACCGCAGCGAGGCCGGCGGCGGTGCGGAGCCAGCCACCACGTTGATGGAGTGGGAATGGCACGCGGGCTTGCCGGTGCCGCAGCAGAAGACCACCACGCTGCCGGTGGTTGCGACGGACGAAAACGGCACGGGCACTGCGTCCGTCGTCACCGAGCGTTACGACACCTTCGGGAACATGACCTGGCTGCGGGATCAGATCGGCGTGCTGCAATACCGCGTCTGGGACCGGCTGGTGGGAGCGGTCGCACGTTTGATTGCGGATGTGGACACGGTGCGCATGGACGCGGCGGTGGTGCCCGCTGGCTGGGTCACGCCTGCCGGTGGCGGGCTGCATCTCATCACGGATTATCAAAATGACGCACAGGGCCGCTGGACGCTTGAACTGGGTCCCGAGCATCCGCTGGATCTGCGCGGCAGTCTGGTTTCCGCCCGCCGTGCTCGCTACCGCGTGTACCTGGACAGCCGGTTCCAGCGCTGGGACGCGGACGGTTATGCCGTGGGGAATGGCTTCCGCACGCTGGGCGCGGCGCGCATTACTCAATGGAACGGCTCCGGTCAGGTCATGGATGAAATCTCCGTGTCCGTGCCAGAGGATGACCGCATCGATGCGGCCGATCCCATGCCACAGAGCCGCTGGACGCGCTGGACCCGCACGGTTTATGACGACGCGGGCCTGCGTCTGGCCGTGCGGCGCTATGTGAAGATTCCTACCAGCGGCCGCGAGGTGGATGATCAGCCGGTGGTGGGTTTCGCCGACCTGGATTATCGCCAGGAATCCCTCGGTTACGACAGCATGCTGCGTGTCAACCGCAGCGTCAGCCCCGGTGGCACCATCCAGCGCAGCGTGTTTGACGCGCATGGTCTGGTGCTGGAAGGCTGGGTGGGCACCAATGACACCGGAGCCACCGATGACGATCCCACCGGCAGCGGCGCTGCGGGGAATAACATGCGCTGCGTGGAGATCAATACCTGGGACGAAGGCCGCGCCGGGCAGGACGGCAGCCTCATCGAGCAGCGCCGCCCGGTCAATGCCACCAGCGGGGACGACTTGGTGGATGAATTCGCCTATGACTTCCGTGGCCGTCGTGTGGAGGCAGCCACGAATGACGGCACGCGTCTG
>JBDNIB010000206.1:0-2983 GCA_041688535.1 Prosthecobacter sp. | reverse complement strand
TACTTCGCCGCTGCTGGCACGGTTTCGCTGTCATGGGCCAGTTTGTTGTTGGCGAAGGTGTTGGCCTGGCCGCCTTCGACCCGAATGGACGGTGCCGCAGCACGCTCAGGACGGCGATCAGCAATGAGACAACCGGTGATGAGGCTGTTGCTGACATTCTTGAGCAGCAGGCCCGTGCCGTCGCTATCGAGGATCGTGCAACCGGAGATGTTGAAGGTGTCGCCGTCCTCGATCTGCACGGCGGCGGGATGCGTGCGCACACCGTCGATGTGCATGCCGGTCAGCGTGATGTCGCGGCAGTCGCGGAACACGAGGCCGCCCTTCGCCACAGCCCGCTCGCCACGGTAGTAGGGCGGATTGCGGTCAAAGGTGTTGCTGCCGATGGCGATGTTGCTGCAATTCGTCACCCGCAGATCGTGCTCGAAGCCGCCGCCGAAGGTATTGCCTGTGATCACCGCGCCGCGCACATGCTGGAGGTCGATGTTCACCTCCACATCGCTCAACACATTGGCGGTGATGCTGAGATGCCCCCACTGCGTGTCGTCATCCGGCTTGCTGCTGCCGATGAAGCGCACGTTGGCCGCACCGGGCGATGGATTGTGCTGAATGGTGCAGCCGACGATGCTGACCTCCGCTGTCGAGCCGCCGGTGCAGTCGATCAGCACATTCGCGGTCGGCGGTGCTTCGGGCGTCATGTTGCTCTCGATGTCGCAGGTGCCGATGTGCAGGTTGCGCACGCCGCCGCCACGCGTCACCACGCCGCCGCCCGCATTGTAACTGATGTGGCTGCCGATGATGTTCGACTGATGGAGGTCCACCTGGTCATAAAACACGCCGATGCCCGTGTTGTGGTAGAGATGACAGTCACTGATGATGACATTGCGGTTTCGCACGGTGAGATGAATGCCATGCCGCGCCTCATGCACCGCCACCCGCGTGATCGTGAGTTGCAGCGTGCCCGTCGCCTCCATGCCATCGGCTTCGGCGTGCGCGCCGACGATTTCGATGCCGTCCACCATCGGCGTGCGCTGTCGCTCAAAAATCTGCGGCGTCAGGCTCTTCGGGGCCGCCGTGCCTCCATGCGTGCCTTTGAAATGAAACGCCGGTCCCGCGCCCTCCATCACGAAACGTGCCACGCCATCACCGTTGAGGGAGATGAAGCCCGTTTGGTGGAAATCAATAACCAGCGTGCGGGTCAGCCGATAGGTGCCTCGCGCAAAACGCACCGCACCACCAGCGTCCACGGCCTTCTGCACCGCCGCCGTGTCATCAGCTTTGCCGTCGCCGACGCTACCACTAGGGGACACTTGCGCGCTGAGCGAGGCGGAAACCAAAACAACAAGGACAAACAGGCAGCGTGATTGCATAGGCTCATACCTACGCGCTGATCGTGCTACTTTTCATGACGCGATTCAGGACAGCGTCAGATGAATCTATATTTTCGCCGCTTTGTCTCGATGAACAGGAAAGGTGCCAGTGTGGAGGCGTATCACTTGCCCCTCATGAAAATCACCGTGCCTCTTTTTGTCTGTATCGCCTTCCTCGGCCTGTCGTTTTCCACCGCCAGTTCCGGGCAGGAGAAAGCCGCCGTGCCGCGCGTCTTCAAAGCCGGCGCGGCCACGAGCAACATCACGCCGCCGCTGGGCATGACGATCGTGGGCAACTTCGCCCCGCAGCCGATCTCTAGCCATGTTCACGACGAGTTGCATGTGCGCTGCCTGGTCCTGGATGATGGCACGACGAAGCTCGTCTTTGCCGTGGCTGACATCATTTCCCTTGGACGCGATGTCTGGGATGCGGCCAAGCAAAAAGTCGCGGACACCACCGGCATCCCAGTCGCAAACATGATGTTCTCCGGCACCCACACGCATTCCAGCGTCTCCGCGCTCACCAATGACGACCCGTCGCTGAACTACCGGCAGTTCCTCATCTCGCGCGTCGCGGATGGTGTTCAGCGCGCGCTGTCGAATCTCGAACCCGCGCGCATCGCCTGGGGCACGGGCAAACTGCCGCAGCATGTGTTCAACCGCCGCTGGCTGCTCCAGGAGGGTCTGACGAACCCGAATCCCTTCGGGGGCTTGGATCGGGCGGTGATGAATCCCAGCAGCCTGCTGCGCTCCCGCCTCGCCGGACCTGCCGGACCGACGAATCCCGAGGTCTATTGCCTCTCCGTGCAGGCGGCAGACGGACGCCAGATCGCGCTGATGGCGAACTACTGGCTACATTATGTCGGCGGCGTGCCGCGCGAGCATTTGTCCGCAGATTACTTCGGCGAGTTCTGCCGTGTGATCGAAACGAAGCTCGCACCGACCGGAGAACATCCGGCGGCCGTCGGCATCCTCGCCAACGGTCCCTGTGGCGACGTGAACAACAACGATTACAGTGGCAAAACAGCAGCGGTGAAACGCGAGCCGTATGAAAAAATCAAACTCGTCGCCGGTGATCTCGCCACCGAAGTGCTGCGTGTGCGCGAGACGCTCAACTATCACGACTGGGTGCCGCTGAAGGCTGCAGTCGAAGATCTTGAACTCACCGTGCGTCGTCCCACGGCGGCAATGATTGCGTGGGCGGAGGGAGTGCTCGCCAAACCCAAAGACGCCGCGCCAACCCACCGTCTGGAGCAGCCCTATGCCGAGCGCACGCTCGCTGCACGTGATGCGCAACCGGACAAGATCAGCGCCGTGATGCAGGCCTTCGGCATCGGCGAACTCGGCATCGCCGCCATCCCGTTTGAGGTCTTCACCGAGATCGGCCTGGAAATCAAAGCGCGCAGCCCCTTCAAAGACACCTTCACCATCGAGCTGGCGAACGGCAGCAACGGCTACCTGCCCACCCCCGCGCAGCATGATCTCGGTGGTTATGAAACCTGGCTTGGCACGAACCGCGTCGAGCGCGAGGCATCCGTAAAGATCACGGCCAAAATCCTGGAGGTGTTAAAGCGCGTGCGCTGAACCGCATCGGAGCGCATCGGAGCGCGGACCTC
>JBDNIB010000205.1:0-7568 GCA_041688535.1 Prosthecobacter sp. | reverse complement strand
GTGCTGCGCAGGATGCCTTGGCCGCCTTGCAGGGTGCTCATGAGCATGAACTCGGGCTTGATGGGATCAATGTAGAGTGGGCCGCCGTCGAGCTTGGCGAGTTCGGTCCAGGTTTTACCGGCGTCGGTGCTTTTGAGCAGCTTGGCGGGGCGGGTGCCTTTGTAGTTCCAGTAGTTCTCATGCTGGCCGTCGTTGATAAAGAGCGTGTTTTCATCCTTCGAGTGATGCGCCATGCCATCCACACCGTCGGCGGCATGGGCGACGAGCCAGGTCTGACCGCGATCATGGCTGGCGTAGAGGCCGGTGAGCTTGAGGCATTGCAGATAGACGTGCTGACCGCTGGGGCTGGTCATGAGGCTGAGGCCGTTTTTGGTTTTCAGCGTGTGAGTCCACGCCGTGCCACCGTCTTCGCTTTTGAAAACGCCGAGCTGGTAGTTGCAGAGGTGCATGATGTCAGCATTCGTGGGATCGAAGATGAGATCACCCATTTGGCTGTCATCAAGCCACTTGCCCCACTCACCGCCGAACTTCTCTGCCATGTCGAGCACAAGCTGCCAAGTCGCGCCGCCATCGTCGCTGCGGTGTAAGCGCGGACGCTTCGTGCCGTCGTGACCGTGGATGATGGCGAACCAAGTTTGCGGCTTCTTCGGATGCGCTTTCACGAGGCTGCCATCGTGATTCTGCCACTTGTCATTCCACCATTCGGTCTGGATGCGCATGGGCTTCCACGAGGCACCGTTGTCTTCGGTTTTGAAGACGCCCTGATCCAGCGCGGCCACCATCGCTTGCTTCGGATCATGCGGGCTGATGGCGGGGCCGTTGAAGTAGCAGAGAATTTGCAGTCCCGTGGTGCTGCCGGTCCAGCTCACGCCATCATCGGTGCTGCGGCACATGAGCGAGCTGTCGCATTTTAGCCAAGTCTTGCCATCGGCGGTAACAGTGAGTGTGCTGCATTTGCCCTGCGGCGAAGCGTACCGATTCATGCCTGGATACGAGCCGCGATCCCAATGGGTCTCGATGCGATGCCGCGTCCATGTCATGCCCCAATCGTTGCTCGCGACGAGTTCGCCGAGTGCCCAGAGCATGACTTTGCCTTCCTTTGAAACCGCGAGACCACCCGCGAAACGCGTTTCCGGCTCCCACTGATGAGGCGACTCTTTAACGACGGTGAAAGTGCTGCCGCTGTCGCTGCTGCGATGCAATTTGCCGGTGGAATCAAACGCGAAGAGACCTCCACCCGTCGGCGCGGCGCGTGCGGTGAGGATGATGCTGTCGGGCAAGGGCATACTCCAACTCTTGCCATCATCTTTGGAGATCGCGAGGCCCGGAGATGGCCGGCATGCGACGCAGAGTGTGCCGTCGGCGAGGAAGAACGGAAACGCTGGCGTATAGGACGAATTCTTCGCGATGGGAGGAGCAGTCAGTTCACTCCAAGATGCACCGTGATCGCGCGAGATACGCAGGATGCTGTCGTGATCCAGCGCATACACACTGCCATCCGCTGAAACGGCAATGGTATGACCGAGGCCGGGAGTGCGGTCATCGCCGATGGCCGGTGGCTTGCCATAAGCGGCCTGCCATTTCACGCCGCCATCATGACTGGCCCAGATCATATTGCAGGTGCCCCAGTAGAGATGCTGCGGGTCTTTTGGATCGATGGCAAACTGCCGACCGCGCGAAGCGATTTGCTTACGAGCCATCACCCCGCGCTCGACATCGGCGGACATCTTGCGCCACGTCAAACCGGCGTCTTGCGAGCGAAACAGGCCGCTGAGGTCCGTCATCGCCCAGACTTCCTTGGGGTTCGTCGGATGTGCGACGACATCCTCAATCCACCCGCCTCCGCCGGGGCCAAAGGGATGCCACGTCGAGTCAGCGAGGGCGCTGGAGATGAGGAGGACGATGAGGGCAACGAAGCGCTGCATAATTGGAGGTAGAGGGGCAGGTTGTCTCGTTAAACGTCAATTCACCGCATAGTCGTGCTCAGCCGTGACTTTTACCCAGGAAGACTCAATGAGATGGTAGGCATTTTCAGGAGCAACCAGACCTTGGAACATCATGCTGTGTATCTCGCGTGCCGTGGGCATGTCGAGATCATAGTACCAGCGCTCTCCATGGATTCCATCTCTGTCCGTGAAAGCGATGTGACCTACTTGACTGCCTTCGGAGTATTTCACCGCTGCGATCAGGCCAAAGACGACCCATGCCTCATTTGGTTTGACGATTCTTTCATCCTTCTCGGCAAACAAGGGGCGGTTGCAACCGATGAAGATTCCGAGCCTGCCCTTGTTATCACGAACGCCATGGGGCCAAACGCGGGTGGATACGAATGTCGCCACAGCCATCATGGACTCAGCGCGTTTCGCAATGCTCTCGAGCGTTAGCCATTCTTGTGCTTTCAACGGTTGCCCTGACTTGACGATGGCCGCTGGAATGATGGCGGCCTCCTGTTTAGGAGAATCGCCAGCACTAGCCAGCATGAGGCCAAGAATTATCAAAGAGGGTCCGGCAAGTAGAATGCCTTTAAAATTGGATGAAGTTTTCATGGAAAGAATAAATGGTTGCATTGGTTTGGTTTAGTTAAGTTAAAAA
The DNA here is from genome assembly GCA_041688535.1 of Prosthecobacter sp. Taxonomy (GTDB): domain Bacteria; phylum Verrucomicrobiota; class Verrucomicrobiia; order Verrucomicrobiales; family Verrucomicrobiaceae; genus Prosthecobacter. The sequence continues at coordinate 4,976 of JBDNIB010000205.1, read as the reverse complement.
GAGCAGATGATCAGCCACGGTGCATGGCCTTCACACCACCAGCGGCGCCATTGATCTGGCGCACTTTCATGGCGCGCGAGGCCAGCGTTTTGCGAACGCTGGCAATGAGCTTCAGCATGGCTTCATCAAAAGTATTTCCATCACTGCGAGCAAGTATGTCAGGGCCAGGAATGCTGAGCTTCATGGACAGGTGGTATCTCGGTGCGTGTTCTGATATTTCCTCGACACGCATGGCAGCACGCGAGATCGGCTTTAAAGAGCCAAAATGCTCCAGAGCTTGATGGATTTGAGCTTCCCATTTTGGCCGAGGAGCACAACCGAACCAGTCGAGTTGGATAATCATATGAAAGAGTTTTTGGGGCAAAAATTGAAAAGGCAAAATGAGAAATAAACCCGGCAGGAGCAATGTGGGGGTTGTGCACTTGCTCCTGCCGGTTGCGACAGCATCACGAATTATGGGGATGCCAATTCCAATTGCTGTAACAGTCGTGTTGCTCGCTCTGTGCCGAAGCGACGCGGTAATGGCTACAGGAAGCGAAGGATGCAGTGAGGATGCAGATAAGGATGAGCCGAATTTTCATAGTGTGGTTGGTTTAGTAACAACACGATCCTGCTACAACCTCATGAAACAGCCAATAGGGAGGCCTTCTCTGCGAATCTCAGCAATCGGCTGAGCTGATTTCAGCCTGTGTGAATTGAGCCGCTGAGCGGTTTCATCAAACACCTTGCTTAGATACCGGCAGGCACTTCGACGGAATGGTTCAGTGTCACTGACTGATTTCCATTCAGAGGTCACTGCCCATCCAGCGATCATCCACTGGGCCATCATACGACCGACAGAGCGATATGAAGTCTCCTTTCGTCGATATAGCAATGCAGCGCAATATCTCAGCCGTTTGCTGAGATGCAAAGGGCTGGCTTGCTCATTGGCGGTGGCATTGCATCTCTTCAGCATTGAGTTCTTCTGAAGATCATTTGTCTCAACTTGCACCCAGATTATTTCGCATGTCATCGCCATCTACCCCCATGTCTTGGCCAGAGCCGGGCCCAGCCATTTGTCCGGTTCTGAAACTGCTGCAAAACCAAACCGCGCTCGTCACGGGTGCCAGCTCTGGACTTGGGAGGTCCATCGCGATCTCGCTTGGTCACGCCGGAGCCAATGTGGTGATCAACTATTTCGGTCACCCAGAGAAAGCTGAAGCTGTAGCGGAGGAAGTGCGGCTCTGTGGTGCACGAGCGATCATCGTGGCGGCAGATGTGTCAAAACCCGATGAGGTGAGCGCCATGTTTGAGCGCGCAGTGGCCGAGTTTGGGCGATTGGACATTTTAGTGAACAATGCAGGCATACAGCTTGATGCGGCGTTTGAAGACATCACGCTGCACCAATGGCAGCGCGTGATGGATGTGAATCTGACAGGCGCATTTTTGTGCTGTCAGGAAGCCGTGCGGCTTTTTAAGAAACAGGGCATCCGGCCACAAGTCTCATGTGCTGCGGGCAAGATCCTCTGCATCAGTTCAGTGCATGAAGTCATTCCATGGGCAGGACATGTGAACTATGCGGCGTCAAAGGGCGGACTGATGCTGCTGATGAAGAGCCTGGCACAGGAGGTGGCCCCGATGCGCATCCGCGTGAACAGCATCGCCCCGGGAGCGATCCGCACACCGATCAACACGTCTGCATGGGAGACAAAGGAAGCCTATGACGCGCTGCTCAAACTGATTCCCTACAAGCGCATCGGGGAGCCTGAGGAGATCGGTCGTGCTGCGGTCTGGCTGGTCTCGGATCAAAGTGATTACGTGCATGGCATCACGCTCTTTGTGGATGGCGGCATGACGCTGTATCCAGGCTTTGAAACCGGAGGTTGAAAGCCTCCGCGCTGAAACCAGCTCAGCCATTTGCTGAAGTGTAGAGAGAGAGGCTCCTCATTGATGTGGGCAACACGCGTGCGAAAAAATGACGCTGATGAAACCAAAAACCAATCCAGCCAAATCCCCCGTAATTTCGTCGAACAATCCTGCGGTCCATCTTGATGTGACTGAAGAATCGGTCCGGTTACGAGCCTATTTTCTTTGGGATAAAGCGGGCCGGCCCGCTGACCTGGAGATGAACTTCTGGCTTCAGGCGGAAACCGAGCTGGCCAGACTTGGCGGTGGCACTACACCAGCAGCGACAGCGCCAAAACGGATCAAGTCCGCCAAGAAATAATAGCATCATCATCCGTGTATGTGCGCGGGCGGCCTCGCTTGAATCCGCAAGTCTCAGCATCATTCAAAACACTCTCCTATCGAAATCATTATGATCATCAAACACACGTGGGTCGGCTGTGAGCCAAACGAAAAGTGGGAAGCTCAAATCAAGCAGACGCTAGAATCAGTGGCTATTGTGAAACCCATCACCAAAGCCAGTATGCGGGTGGAGGAGTCGCTTGAGAGCACGCCACCATTTCATCTGACTCTGATCCTTTCCATGCCCGGGCCAGATGTGCTCGTGCATGGTCTAGGCCAGAATTTTTATGAAGCGTTGATGAATCTCGTCGCAACGGCTTTCAAGAAACTTGCCGAACAAAATCAGAAAGCATTCCAATCTCAAACGGCGGATTGTTCACTCTAGGCACCAGTTCAAGACCAGCATCCATGCGCTGTTGCGACGGTTCATCGACTGTCGTCCCGTGAGACGCCGCCTCCTTCATCTCAGCATTTTTCCTGCATGACCTTAATCCCCACTCCAGAACATCAGCGACTCCTTGAAGATCGCCATCGCACAATGAACTGGAAGCGCTGGGGGCCGTACCTCTCTGAGCGCCAGTGGGCGACTGTCCGCGAAGATTACTCTGCGACGGGCGATGCCTGGCGCGCTTTCCCCCATGAGCAGGCTCGTTCAAGGGCGTATCGCTGGGGTGAAGATGGCCTGCTGGGCATCACGGATCGGCAGTGCCGTTTGTGCTTTGCTCTCACTTTGTGGAATCACCGCGATCCTATTTTGAAGGAGCGGCTCTATGGCCTCGGCGGTCCCGAGGGCAATCATGGCGAGGACGTGAAAGAGCTGTACTACTATCTCGACTCCACGCCCACGCATTCCTACATGAAGGCGCTCTACAAGTATCCGCAGTCTGCTTTTCCGTATGCAGAGCTGGTGGCTGAGAATGCGCGGCGCGGCCTTGGGGATGCGGAGTTTGATCTGGCAGACACGGGTGTCTTTGATGAGGATCGTTACTTCGATGTCTTTGCTGAGTATGCCAAAGCCACACCCGAGGACATCCTGATCCGTATCACGATCCACAATCTCGGACCCGAAGATGCTCCGCTGGATGTGCTGCCGACGGTGTGGTTTCGGAATACTTGGTCTTGGGATAAAGACACGGTTCGACCGACCATGCGGCAAGTGGGAGACGGCGTTGAGATCGAACATCGTGGGCTGAAATCAGAGATGGTGGATGATCTCGGCAGTCATGCCTTTCATGCTGAAGCCGCTAGTGATGGCACAGTGCCGGACTGGCTCTTCACCGAGAATGACACTAATTATGAGATGCTCTTTGGTTCGCCCAATGCCACGCCTTTTAGCAAAGATGCCTTTCATCGGCACATCATCTCGGGTGAGGCGGATGCGGTGAATCCAGCGCGCTGCGGTACGAAGGCCGCCGCGCATTACAGACTCGTCATTCCGGCTCATGGCAGTGTCACGCTAGAACTGCGCCTTATGACGAGTGACCATGCAGAGCAGAAACCGAATTTTGAAGAAGTATTCACGGTTCGCCGCACTGAGGCAGATGCATTTTATGAGACCCTAGTCGAGTCGAATCCATCCCATGCGCAGATCCAGCGGCAGGCCCATGCAGGGCTGCTTTGGACGAAGCAGGTTTATCATTACATCGTGCAGGACTGGTTGCAGGGAGATGCAGCTTTCCCACCACCGCCGGAGGATCGGAAAGCCGGTCGTAACAAGAACTGGGGGCAGCTTCATGCTCGGGACATTCTTTCCATGCCAGACAAATGGGAATACCCATGGTTTGCCGCCTGGGACACGGCCTTCCACATCCTGCCCTTTGCTGAGACGGACCCTGACTTTGCCAAAGAGCAGATGCTGCTCTTTCTGCGTGAGTGGTATCTGCATCCGAACGGGCAGATCCCGGCTTATGAGTGGAAATTTAGCGATGTGAATCCGCCAGTTCATGCCTGGGCTTGCTGGCGCATTTATAAAATCACAGCACCTGCGGGTGAGCGTGATCGCGAGTTCCTGGAGCGCTGCTTTCAGAAGCTGCTGCTGAACTTCACCTGGTGGGTGAATCGTAAAGATAGCGAAGGTCGAAACCTCTTCGCGGGCGGTTTCCTGGGGCTGGATAATATCGGCATCTTTGACCGCTCCACGGCACTGCCAGATGGGCAAAGGCTGGAGCAGGCTGACGGCACCGCATGGATGGCCTTTTATGCGCTGACGATGCTGAATATGTCGCTCGAGCTTGCCCAGCGGCCTGATGGCAGCGTGAACACGGCGTATGAAGACATGGCCTCGAAGTTCTTCGAGCACTTCGTGCAGATCGTCGATGCCATCAATACGCTCGGCGGCTCGGGACTTTGGAATGAAGCCGACGGTTTTTATTACGATCAGATTTTGGATGATGGGAAGCCGCCTGTGCCACTGCGCACGCGTTCATTGGTCGGCATGCTGCCGCTCATCGCGGTGGAGTTGCTGGATGAAGCGCGCATCGCTGCGCTACCCGGTTTCAAAAAGCGCATGGAGTGGTTCCTCAGCCATCGCAGCGATCTCACGCACCACATCAGCTTCTGCCAGAAAGGTGGCACGCATGGGCACCGGCTACTGGCCGTGCCATCACGCCCGAGGCTTGAGCGGCTGCTGGCGTATCTCTTCGACGAAAGCGAGTTTCTCTCTGACTTCGGCATCCGTTCTCTTTCACGTCATCACGAGGCGCATCCTTTTACCCTTCATCTCAATGACAGCGATCACACGGTGAAGTATG
>JBDNIB010000204.1:0-2423 GCA_041688535.1 Prosthecobacter sp. | reverse complement strand
GGCTCGTCAGGCCGGAGCATCCGCTCACCGCTCGCGTGATGGTGAACCGCGTCTGGCAGCATCTCTTCGGCGAGGGTATCGTGTCATCGTCCGATGACTTCGGCAAGAATGGGCAGCCACCCTCGAATCCCGCGCTGCTCGCCTACCTCGCGCTTCGCTTCATGACCAAAGGCTGGTCGGTGAAGCAATTGATCGCCGAGATCATGAGCAGCCGCGTCTATCAGCTCAGCACCGCGCACGATGCGGCAGCGTATGAGATCGACCCGGCAAACCGCCTGAACTGGCACATGAATCATCGCCGCCTTGATGCGGATGCCATTCGCGACTCGCTCCAGTTCATCAGTGGCGAGCTCATCCTGTCGCCGCCGAAGCTCGCGCCCAGGGAGCGTCCCAATGATCCGCGCATTAAGTCCGCCAGCCCCGACAAGATTCTGCAGCCCACGGAGAAGTATCGTTCCGTGTATCGCGCCATCATGCACGAGATCGTGCCGGATGACCTCAGCATCTTTGACTTCCCCGAACCCGAGTTGCTCACTGGCAAACGCGGCATCACCACCGTGCCCACCCAGGCTCTCTACATGATGAACAGCCCCTTCGTGGTTGGGCAGTCCCAAAAAACCGCGCAGCGCATCATGAAGCTCGCCAACGACGACGTAGCGCGAGTCACCGCCGCTCATCAGCTCATGTTCGCCCGTAAGGCCACCGATGACGAGGTCGCTGACGGCACCGCCTTCGTCCGCAGTTACCCCGACAACAAGGAACCGCTCTCTGCCTGGACGGCGTATTGCCAGACGCTCTTTGCCTCGGCGGAGTTCCGCTACCTCTATTGATCCACCGCCATGAACCCTCCCTTTACATCACGACGCGATTTCCTCCGCAACACGCTCGGTGGCTTTGGTTACCTCGCGTTTGCGGGCATCAGCACGCAGGCGGCGACGAGTCGAGGGGCGATGTTTCCGGAGAAGGCGAAGCGGGTGATCATGATCTTCATGCAGGGCGGTGTCTCGCATGTGGACACGTTTGATTACAAGCCGCTGCTCCAGCGCGATCATGGCAGGCCGCGCAACGACAAGGGCACGTCGAAGCTGTTCGGATCGCCGTGGAAGTTCGCGCAGCATGGGCAGAGCGGGCAGTGGGTGAGCGAGTTGCTTCCGCACATGGCGAAGCGCGCGGATGATCTGTGCGTGCTGACGGCAATGCACACGGACCAGCAGGCGCACGAGACAGCGGTACCGATGTTTCACACAGGCAATCCCACGCAGGCCCGGCCTTCGGTGGGCGCGTGGTCGCTTTACGGTCTGGGCAGCGAGACGCAGGATCTGCCTGGCTACATCGCTTTCAACTCGTTGCGCAGCCTCGGGGCGCAGAGCCACGGCAGCGCGTTTCTCCCCGCCGAGTATCAAGCCACGATCGTGCGTGAAGGCAGTGCAAATGACAAGCCTGGCTCCTTGCCTATCCCGTATCTTTTGCCCGCGCATCTCACCACCGCGCAGCAGCGTGCGCAGTTGGATTTGCTCAACAAGATGAACCGTCGTCGTCTCGCGCAGGACGGGGTCAATGCGGAGCTGGAGGGGGTGATTCACTCGTATGAGACGTCCTTCCGCATGCAGAAGGCGGTGCCGGAGTTGATGAACCTCAAAGGCGAGTCGGAGGCCACATTGAAGAGCTACGGCATCGGCGAGCGTGGTACGGACAGCTTTGGCAGGCAGTGTTTGTTCGCCCGGAAGTTCGCGGAGGCCGGCGTGCGCTACATTGAAATTGGCTCGGGTGGCTGGGATCATCACTTCGACATCAAACTCAATCTCCCCGTGAACTGCCAGGCCGTGGATAAACCCATCGCTGCGCTACTCGTGGATCTGCGCCAGCGCGGACTGCTGGAGGATACGCTGGTCGTCTTCGCAAGCGAGTTTGGCCGCACGCCAGCCGGTGAAGGTGTCGATGGCCGCGACCACAACAACCGCGCCTTCTCAATCTGGATGGCTGGCGGTGGCGTGAAGGCGGGCCATCGCCACGGTGTCACCGACGACTACGGCGCGGAAGGCGTGGAGGGCAAAGTCCACGTTCACGATCCGCACGCCACGATGCTGCACCTGCTCGGGCTCGATCACGACAAGCTCACGTATCGCTACAGCGGCCGTGATTGGACACTTACCGACCTGAAGGGCAATGTGGTGAAGGAGATCATGGCGTGAGCCGCATAATCTTCCCCTTCGCCATGTTACAGAAGAGCAGCACGCCATCGCGTAGCTTCGACGTTCTCGCGATCCTTACAGCGGAAGGTGACGGGGTCAGGCGACATGAAAGCGTAGGAGAAACGCACTTCAAGTCCGCTCGCTCCGTAGGAGAGCACGATTTGGTATAGTGTGTGCGCTATGAAGACACCACCCAACACACCCGCAATCATCACGGAGTCCGCCACTTTC
>JBDNIB010000203.1:0-2775 GCA_041688535.1 Prosthecobacter sp. | reverse complement strand
GTCATCCATCGCTTCGTTGATGTCCTGGGACTGGGCCGGTGTGAGTTCGATACGGATCATGGGCAATGCCCGTCGGATGATAGCCAAGCCCACCGTTTATCGAGCCTTCTTTTTCACAAAACTTGATGACGGGGAGTATACGAACGCAGACCGGCTCAAGCCGGTACTACAGAACGAGGAATCAAATTTTTACCAGGCTGGTTCGGCGTGGAGGGCGGCGGCGAGATCGAGTGCAGGCGCGGCGACGGGACGAACTGGGCTGGGAAGCACCTGGGGGAGGCGCTGGCAGGCGAGGCGAACGGCCGGAATGGCGTCAGTGGTCTGGCAGCGGACGAGGAGGATGCGGGCCTGCGGGAGAGCGTGGAGGAAGATGACACCGCCGGCATGCTGCTGGACGATCTCCAGGCAGTCGCCGCTGCCGGAACGACGGCCCAGCTCGGCGGCGGCGGCGAGCGTGGCGTGTGCGAGCACCCGAATGGCCGCGTCGGGCGGCTCGCCGGCACCTGCGCAGTCGAGCAGATGACCGGCGTCATCGCTGATGGCGGCCTGCTGGACCCCAGGGAGGGCGGTCAGGGTGGAAAGTTCCGAGTTCAAGCGAGGTCAGGCGGCCAGGGCCTGGGTGGAGGCTTCGATTTGCGTCGAAGGCGTGCCATCTTCCCCCGGCGCGGCGGAGCGGAGGCGGAACTGGTGTAGGACGGCCTGGGAGATGGCGTTGAGCGTGGCGAGGACGTTGCGGCCGGTGCGGGCGTCGGATTCGAAGCTGAGAAAGGGCGTGGGACGGTTGTTGAAGAGGTATTCGAGGTACTCGACGGGCGCGGCGTTCGGCAGATCGCGCTTGTTGTACTGGAAGACGATGGGCAGGCGGTCGAGCGCGCTGCCATTCATGCGCAAGTTGGCTTCGAGGCTCTGGAGGGACTGCAAATTATCGCGCTGCCGGTCCATCTGCGAATCGGCGACAAAAACGACCCCATCCGCCTGCCGCAGCACGAGCTGGAGGGTGGCATTGTAAGTGACCTGGCCGGGGACAGTGTAGAGATGGAAAGTGGTCTTGTAGCCGGGCAGCGCATCGGCTTCGATAGCGAGGAAATCAAAGAACAGGGTGCGATCCTGCGCAGTGGAGAGGGAAACGAGGTCGCTGCGGCCGCTGGGATCGAGCTTGGCGTGAATCTGCTGGAGATTGCAGGTCTTGCCGCAGAGCGGGCTGCCGCAATAGACGATCTTGAAGCTGATGGTGCGTTCGTCGTGATTGATGCTGGGCATGACAGGGAAGAATGACGAAATCAGAATGACGAATGCCCAGGTTGGCAACAGCCATTTTAACCGAGCATGCGGGCGAGTTCGCGAGCGATGAGGGTGATTTTGTCACGCAGGCCGTTGGAAGGCTCCGCATCATGCAACACCCCAATGATGGTGTCAGCCGGGAAGCAGAAAGTCAGCAGGCGACCACCGGCATTGAGCGTGAAGGTTTCCGCACCCTCAATGCCAATAAGCGGGGCGAGGCCGCGCAACTGCCGAGCGATGTCAGGAGCCTGACGCTGGAAATCGGCGGCGTCGGGCTTTGATTTGTCCGCATGACTGAGGACGTGCGAGCCGTGCAGGCAAACACAGGCGCTGAGGCCGTTCTGGGCGGCGAGCAGCTCGACCACACGCGGCGCGGTGAGGTTTTCCTCGGTACCAAGGAGGGCGCGGAGCAGGAGCTGATCAGTCTGCGTGTCCACGGGCGAGAGGCCCAGAAAGGAGTGCTTCACGGCGGCCATTTTGGCGGGTGTTTCCACCGCAGGAGGCCGGGCCGCAGGTGCTGGCATCGGCGCTGGCTTGAATTCAGGCACCGGTATTGGCTGCGCCACAGGTTCGGCAAAGAGCGGGGCACTGGCAGGCTGCGTGCTGAACAGACCGTGAGCAACTGGCTGCGGAGAAGCCTCCTGGGCTAAAAAGGCGGGAATTTCATCCAAGGCGGGCGCAAAGACGGGCGAAGGCTTGAAATAGTCCTGGGCCGGGGCGGCAAACGGGTTGGACGCCGCTTTAATCTCAGGCGCTGGTGCAAAGGCAAAGGGAACCGAGGCGGGCGGTTGTGCGGCGGGTGCCTGCCCGAGCAACTGCGCGCTGCTGAAGCCTGATTCGGCAGGTGCTTTGGCAGCCAGCGCCCCCGATGGCGATGACGCTGCGGCAAACGGATCAAAGGGCTTCGTAGCTTGTGCCAGAGGCGACGAGGGCTGAGCTGCTGGCGGACTGCCGAACGATGCGGGCGGAGCGCCGAATGGCTGAAACGCGCCCGCCATCGGCTGCATCGGCGCGGATGGTGCTGGCGCAGCGGGCGGCGGCTGGAATTGAGCCCCCGGCGCAGGATTGTCTGCCACCGGCGGCTTAAAGGCAAAAGGCGAAGGTGCTCCCGGCTGCATGGCGGGAGCCTCCGCTTGCTGTTGCTGCGCAAAGGGATTCACCCCTGCGCCAAAATTCGGTATGGGCGTGGAGGCCGGTCCCGCTGGAGCGGCAGACGAGGCGAACACCGAAAGCGGATTCTGCGTCACTGGCGGCGAAGCCGGGGGCTGCTGCGTTTCGGGCGCGGCAAAGGCAGGCGCGGCGCCAACCTGCCCGGCGGGTCCTGCGCCTGGCTGAATCACGAAGGGATTGTGCGCCGGAGCGGCGGGACGTGGCGCGGCTTCCGCCTGATTCGAGCTGCCAAAGGGTGTGGCGACCGGTGCTGGCGCCGCGCTAGTGAGTGCATGGAAGACCTCGTTCTGCGGCAGCCGGACCTGAAACCCACGCTTGGCGGCG
>JBDNIB010000202.1:0-1962 GCA_041688535.1 Prosthecobacter sp. | reverse complement strand
GTAAAATCGGGATGCCGTCGTCGATGACAAAAATCCGCGTGCCATCCTGCGTCGCCAGCGCTGCGGTGACTTGCTGCTGCTCACACTCCGCCGCCGTCGCACGCCGCAGCGGCTGCCGCGTGTCCGGGCAGCGCAGCAGCGGCAAAAAATCCTCCAGCCATTCGTCAGTCATCATGCGGGTGTTGTTTTAATACTCTGCCATTGAGGGGTCAATCTCACGCGCCCAGGAGATGATGCCGCCGGACACGTTCCACACGTCCGCAAAGCCGAGCGCACGCAATTGGCTGACGGCACGGGCGCTGCGCCCACCACTCTTGCAATGCACCAGCACCCGGCGGTCACGCGGAATCTCGCCCGTGCGGCTTTCCAGCTCGCCCAGCGGGATCAGCACCGCGCCAGCAATCCGGCAGATGCTTTGCTCATGCGGCTCACGCACATCGAGCAGAAAATGCGTATCTCCGGCATCGCGGAGGTCTTTGAGTTCGTGGACGGTCATGGTGGGAACAGCGGGCGCGGCAGTGATGCCGCAAAAGCCCTGGTAGTCGATGGGTTCAGTGATGGTTGGCTCGTCGCCGCACACGGGGCAGTCAGGATCACGGCGCAAAGTCAGCGTGCGGAAGCGCATGCTCAGAGTATCCACATGCAAAAGCTTCCCCAGCAGCGGTTGACCGATGCCGGTGATGAGCTTGATCGCCTCCAGCGCCTGCATGGTGCCGATCAGGCCCGGCAACACGCCGAGCACACCGCCTTCGGCACAAGACGGCACCAAACCCGGCGGCGGCGGCTGCGGGCACATGCAGCGGTAGCACGGCGCTCCCAGATGCGGCGCGAACACACCCACCTGCCCGTCAAAGCGCAGGATGCTGCCATACACATTCGGCTTGCGCAGCCACACGGCCACATCATTGCTCAGGTAACGCGTGGGAAAGTTATCCGTGCCGTCAATGATCACATCATAGTCCGCCGCGATGCGCATCGCATTCTCCGCATTGAACAGCTCGGGGTAAAGCTGCACCTCAAGATGCGGATTGAGATCCACCAGCCGCTCCCGCGCCGCGTCCAGTTTTCTGCGCCCGATGTCCTTCTGCCCAAACAGGATTTGCCGCTGCAGATTCGTCACCTCCACCACATCCGCATCCACCAATCCCAGCCCACCGACACCCGCCGCCGCCAGATACAGCGTGATCGGCGATCCCAGCCCCCCTGCCCCGATGCACAGCACCCGCGCCGCCTTCAGCCTGCGCTGCCCCTCGATCCCGAATTCGGGAATCGCCAGGTGCCGCGCATAGCGGCGCAGTTCATCAGGGGTGAGGTCGGACATGGTGCGCAAGTTTCTAAACCGAAGTGTCGCGCAATGCAATACGGCACGGCAAAACGCTTGCCAGTTCTTGGTCTGCTCACTTCTCCTCGTCGGGAAACAGCACCCAGCGACCCGCCAGCAGATCCGTGATCCTCACGCAGTGGTCGGACTGGGGGTTCACCGGAAAGCGCAGCCGCACGGTGACAAACGATTTTGAACCCACTGGTTTGATGGCGGGCAGCGGCATGCCGTCTGGCAGTTTGTGTGGCAGCGGCACACCAATGAGATTCGCCATGGCAATGCCGAGCACGCTGTTGCTGAACTCGTAGTTGTAGTAGCCGCTCTCACTGGCGACCGCACGCATCACCACGGGCAGTGGTGAACGTCCTTGTTTGAAAGTCGGCCAGTCCGTCTCACACCATGCGGCCCAGGATTCCCAGCGCAAGAGTTGGAAGACATACCAGCCGGTAATAGCCAGCATCAGCACGAGCACGGAAATGATACCCACCAGCTCAAGGGCGTTTTTCCTCCGACCATTGCGACGCTTAGGTGGGGCCTTTGGTTTAGACTTCCGGGTAGAGCCGTCCGTTGTCGGGCGGCTCTACCCGGAAGGCTACGAGCGTTGAGTTGAAGGCAACGAGGCGAGTGCGAGCAAGTGCCAG
>JBDNIB010000201.1:0-4542 GCA_041688535.1 Prosthecobacter sp. | reverse complement strand
ATCGAGCGTGGCGGAGTCAAACAGAGCGTTTTGTGCGATGTCTTCGACCTCTTTGATGTGACGCATCTGCTCCTAACGCCTTGGTAGTATCAGCTCGTTCAGTGAATGAATGGCCCAGCGACTTTTTGCGGAGGCGTCTTAAAAGGGTTTTTACCGCTGAGGGGACACATCAAGCCCAACCTTAAACAAACACATATCATGGAACCCAACAATCAAGCTGCAGCTCTTGCAGGCGCAGCCCCCAGCGGCCTCGTCATCGGTCTCTTCGTCCTAATCGGCATCGTCAGCCTCATCTGCTGGATCAAGGTGCTCATCGCACTGTTCAAAAACGCCGGCGTCGGTCTCGGCATCCTGGGCATCATCTGCGCCATCTTTGCCTTCGTCTGGGGCTGGGTGAAAAGCGGCTCCTTGGGCCTACGCAATACCATGATCGTCTGGACCCTCTGCATCGTGGGTACCTTTATCGTGCAGGGGAAAATGGCCGCCGACATGCTCGCCAATCCTGAGTTCCAAAAAGCCATGAAGGAAGCCCAGCAGCAGGCCGCCCCGGCACCTGCTCCTGAAGCTGCGCCCACCCCAGCCCCAGCTCCAGCTCCTGCTCCGAACAACTAAAATTCCCCTTCTCTGCGGCCCTGAACCGCAGCCGCATGCCATCCTCCGCACCCGGGGGATGGCATTTTTATTGAGCAGTGGCATTTGAATCCCGGCCTGAGCACCGATTATACCGAATCGCTGAACGGGGGACTGCGGAAGGGGGACTGCGGAAGGAGGATTGCAAAATGACGAGGAGCTTGTCAGTATCCGCGCATGTCGATTGTCATCGTTGACCCAGCTATCTGCCGCGGCAAGCCAGTGGTGAAAGGAACGCGCCTGCCAGTGTCGATGATCGTGGGTAGTCTGGCTGGTGGCATGACCGAGGCGGAGGTGCAGCAGGAGTATGGCCTGACAAAAGAGCAAATTCGCGCCGCTTTGAAATTCGCTGGCGATCAGTCTTTTCACCTGCTGCCAGCCTGATTGATGCGCTTCTTACTGGATGCCAACATGCTGCGGCGGTGCCTGGATGTGGTACAGAAGCATGGACATCTCGTGGAGCATGCGCGCGACATTGGACTTGGCATGGCCCCAGATGCAGAAATTGCAGCGCATGTGCGGGAGCGCGACATGACGCTGGTGACGCGAGATCTAGATTTCGCCGATGTTCGGTGCTATCCGCCCGCCAGTTTCCAGGGGCTGCTGGTGTTGCGACTGCCAGATGATGCGGTGGCACGGGAGATTGCAGATGTTTTGGAGCGCTTTTTCCGGCATCGCCCATGGTTGGAGTCGTTGCCAGGCAGGCTGTGCATCTTGGAACAAAGCCGGGTGCGTTTTCGCCCGCCCATTTGAGCCGTGCTGCGTGCTTGATCTTTACCCCCGCCGCATGCAGATGCGGGATGGCAAAAATCGAAAAAACGCCGACGGGCGAGTTCCATTCCGGGTACGGCTGCATCGTCATGTCGGCGGTGGTCGCGGTGGTCGGCTTCATCCTGTGGTGGGCTTGGTATTCGTTGGTGACGATGGACGCGGCCATCGGTGTGGTGACGCAGAGCGCCCCCGCCACGCTACCGGAAATTCCTACCGCCCCCGGTTTGGAGCAAAAACTCGCGGATTTCGCCGCCCTCGCGACGACTGGCAAGGAGGCGACGTTGAAGCTCTCCGTGAACGAACTCAACGCGCTGCTGCTGCTCGCGCCAGATGGTGGCAATGGCAGCTACAAGGACATGCTGCGGGTGAAATCACTTGATGCAGCGAAGGGCCTGATCAGCACGGATGCCAGCCTGCCGATGAACACCGCGAAGTTCTGGGAAGACACCAAGCGCCACCTCGTGGGCGAAATTGATTTCTCCGTGGAGATGACGCTGGTGGGGCCGGACACCAAGGTCAGCGCGGTGCGCGTGCCGGGCAAGGAACTGCCGGAGGGCATGATCAAAGGCATGCAGATGTATGGTTATCTGGGCCCGTATCAAACGCACCCGGCACTGGAACCGGTGTTCAAGGCGATCAAGCAGATCAAGGTCGAGGCCGATGGCGTGCTGCTTTCCACCCAGCCCTGAGCATGGAACTCCCCCAGCACCCCAATCCCTGGCAGACGGTCTCCACGCGCGAGACCTATACGAACCCCTGGCTTCGCGTGCGGGAGGATCAGATCATCAAACCCAGTGGCGGACCGGGCATCTATGGCGTGGTGGAATACAAAAACATCGCCGTGGGCGTGATCCCCGTGGATGACGCTGGTTTTACCTGGCTCGTCGGCCAGTGGCGTTACTGCCACGAGCGTTATGAATGGGAAATCCCCGAAGGCGGCTGTCCGACGGGTGAATCGCCGACCGAGGCGGCCAGACGCGAGCTATTGGAAGAAACCGGCATCGCGGCCGAAAAAATCGAGCCCCTGCTCTCCGGCATCCAGCTCTCCAACTCCACCACCAACGAAGTCTGCGACATCTTCATCGCCACCGGCCTGACTTTTGCACAAGCGCAGCCGGAGGACACCGAGCAACTCGAAGTGCTGAAACTCCCGCTGACTGAAGCGATCCAAATGGCCCGCGACGGCCGTATCCGCGACAGCGTGAGCGTGCTCGCGCTGCTGGCGGTGGATGCAAGGCGGGGATGAGTTCTCCAGGTGTCTTCAGTGGGTTATCCCACACAAACGGCAACTGACATCGCCCCGTCTCACTTCTTCCCCACGCGATACAACGCCAGCTCCGTGCGGATCAGGAGATCGTTGTCGCACACCGCCATCGAGGCCAGGGTCTTCTCCTTCAACTCGCTCGTCGCCACCACCTGCAGCGTCTTGCCCGGCTTCACCACGGCGGACGCACCCTTCTCGTCGATCGCATAGATCAGCCCGTCGGCATACATTAGCGAGGCGGAGCTCGGGCCCAGCAGACGCTCTTCAAAATACACCGTATTCGTCTTCGCATCACGACAGGTGAACAGACCGTTGTCGGCCAGCATGTAGAGTTCGTCACCGATCACCAGCATGGAGGGATTGTGCGGCACATACTTCGTCTCCTGCCACACCACATGCGTGTTCGTCACATCACCCTTGCCGTCCGCCTTGATCGCCATACCCACCGGTTTGTCGTAGCCCGTGCTGAGGAAAATCATCCCGTGTGCATACACCGGCCGCGGCACCACCGAGTAGCCCGTGCCATACATCACATGCCAGATCTCGCTGCCGTCCTGCGGGTTCAGCGCTTGCACGATCCCGCTGCCCGCGCTGATCACCTGCGTCTGGCCTGCCACATTGATGACTAGGGGTGTGCAGAAGGAAAACTTGCTCTTCGCTTCCGTCGCCGGGCGAGCGATTTTCCACTGTGTCTTGCCCGTCGCTTTGTCCAGCGCCACCACGCACGGGTCCGTGGACCCATCGGCGTTGAAGATGAGCAAATCGTCCACCAGTACCGGACTGCCGCCCGTGCCATGCTGCGGGGTGTAACCGTTCTCCTGAGACAGCCACACCACCTTTCCCGCCTCATCCAGACAGGCCGTGCCGTGATGGGAAAAATGCGCATACAAGCGCCCCGCCTCGTAAATCACGGTCGGACTCGCCTGGCTGTTCTTCGGGTGCATCTTCAGCGCCGCCGGATCTCGCGCCTCAATCACCGGCGTGTCCCACAGCACCTTCCCCGTCGCCGCATCCAGGGCGATGACATGCAGGCTCACCGGCTTCGGTGGCGGCGGTGGTGCCTTCTTCGCGGGTGCAGGCCGTTTGGAACCTTCCGCCTTTGGAGCCATGACAACCGGAGGCGCGACAGGTTCAGGTGCCACCGCAGTCGGCTCCACCGGCAGTTCCACCGCCGACGTGATGAATATCTTCCCGTTCACCACCACGGGGGATGACCAGCCCTTCCCTGCAACCTCCGAGCGCCAAACGATGTTCTTGTCCGGCGCCCACTCCGTCGGCAATCCCTTCGCGGTGGAAAACCCCTGCGCCGTCGGCCCACGGAACTCCGGCCACAGTCCTTCAGCGTGAGTAAAGACAGCCAACAAGCAAAGCCCGAGCGAGGAAAGAAGAGAGAAGCGCGACATCATAAGAGGCGGAAGGAACGGCCCACCCTAAGAAAAGCTTTCTGCCATCTCAGGCTTTTAAAAATCGACATCAGTCCACCTGCCCTTCTTCCTCCGCATTCGTCATTCGTCATTTGTCATTCGTCATTCGTCATTCGTCATTCGCCATTCGTCATTCGTCATTCCCCTCTCGTCTCCGGAGACGGACCGTTTGCGATGCTGGCCGCCGGTTGCAACACACTCATATAAATGAAAACATAAAATTTAACTAAGACATCTCGTGCAAAATGAAAAATGGTTTAGTTCTATTATTGGTTGTTCAAGTAATGACACGGTGCGTATATGCCATGTGGGGGAAAGACGACGCCGTTTTGTACCCGACCAACGCCGACAGCGATCTGTTTGGAAACGTGGTGACTATGAGTGGTGATAAAATGGCTGTCGGTCTTTATAGTGACCACACGATCGCCATAAACGCTGGTGTCGTTTATACGT
>JBDNIB010000200.1:0-3513 GCA_041688535.1 Prosthecobacter sp. | reverse complement strand
CTGACACCAACTCGAACCCAATTTGACCGATGAGCATGTTTCGTTTCCAAGAACTGACCGTCTGGCAGCGTGCGCTTGATGTGGGCATTGAGTTAGACGACCTGTCGGACCAGTTGGAAGCCAGGCGACGTTACCGGCATGCCGAGCAATTGCGATCAGCGGCACTGAGCATCTCCAACAACATTGCCGAAAGTTCCGGCAGTTGCTCCAAGAAAGACTTCGCGCACTTCATGAACATCGCCAAGCGCTCCGCCTTCGAGAACGCCAACATGCTCATCTTCTTCGAGCGCAAGCAGTTCATCACGCCCTCAGTCTGCGAACGGCTTCTCATCAAGCTCGAAAGCCTCTGTCGCATGATCGAAGCCTTCCGCAAAACCCTCGTTCCGCCCGTCTAGTCCGCCCCACGCCCCACGCCTCATTCCATGCCCCAAGCTCCAGGCCCCATGCCAGCCCCTTCAACACTCAACGCCCCCCTCACCATGAACACCACCCTTCACGCCTCCCTCCGTTCAGCGGACGACCTCTCCCGCCGCGACTTTGCCAAAAACATCGCCAAGACCTGTCTCGGCGTCTCCGTCATGAGCGGACTCGCCCCGCGTGGTTTTGCCGTACCCTTTGAAGGCTCCTCCAAACTCAAGCAGGCCGCCACCGCGAAACGCGTCATCTACTTGTACATGGCTGGCGGCATGACCCATCTCGACACCTTCGGCTGCGTGCCGGGCGCGGACACCATGGGCGACACCAAAGTCATCCCCACCAGCGCCGACGGCGTGCAGATCGGCGAACTGCTGCCGCACACCGCGAAGATGATGCATCGCGGCGCCATCATCAATTCGCTCACCTCCACCCAGGGTGCGCATGCGCAGGGGAACTACTTCCAGCACACCAGCTACACCATGCGCGGTGCCACCCGGCATCCCACCATGGGCGCGTGGCTGCAACAATTCCAAGGCAAGGGCAACGCCGACCTCCCCGGTTCCGTCATCATCACCGGCGACAGCAAGCACCCCGGCGGCGGCTTCTTCGAGGCCGCCTGCCAGCCGCTCATCCTAAACGATCCCGCCAAAGGCCTGCAAAACAGCAGTCGCCCCAGCACGCTCAGCGAAAGCGACTTCGACTACCGCCTCGGCCTCTCCGCCAAGCTCGACCAGGGCTTCCGCCAGACCTACAACTACGACGGCGTCAAAGCCTATGCCGATGTCTATAAAGACGCCATCCAGGTCATGAAAAGCGAAGACCTTGATGCCTTCGACCTCAGCAAGGAATCCGCAGAGGCACACCGCAGCTACGGCAGCGGCACCTTCGCCCAGGGCTGCCTGCTCGCCCGTCGCCTCGTCGAGCACGGCGTCCGCTTCGTCGAGGTGAATCTCGGTGGCTGGGACATGCATCAGGACATCACCGCTCGTCTGCCCGAGCGCTGTGGCGACCTCGACCAAGCCCTCGCTGCCCTCCTCGGCGATCTCGAACGCCGTGGCCTGCTCGACGACACCCTCGTCGTCCTCACCTCCGAGTTCGGCCGCACCCCGAAGATCAATCAAAACAGCGGCCGCGACCATTATCCGAAAGCCTTCAGCTCCGTCCTCTGGGGCGGCGGTATTCAGGGTGGTCAGGTCTATGGCAAGACCGACAAAGGCATCGAAGTCACCGAAAACAAAGTCACCCCGCCCGACCTCAACGCCACCATCGCCTACGCCCTCGGCGTGCCGCTCGATCTGGTACTCTACTCCGCCAGCAAGCGCCCCTTCACCGTCACCGACAAAGGCAAGCCCATCACCGAGCTGTTCGGCTAACAGCCAGGGGCCGGCAGCCGCAGAAAATGCGCCTCTCGTCCGGGAAAATCCCCAGTCAGGGCTTTTGTATCCTGCGTCAGCCGCATTGAGTTCGCTGTCAGCAGGGTTGTACCCGCTGTCAGCGGTCTTGCAGGCAGCGTCAGCCGCGTTGTAGCCGCCGTCAGCCCGGCTGTACCTTGCGTCAGCCGCCTTGTACACCTCGTCAGCCGCCGCCCTCAGCCCGCCTAATCCATTGAAAATCAGCCATAAGGAGTGACGGGATCGCTTCGCGGCTACGCAGCCTGCCGTCTCCAGGTCCAGAGGGACTGGCCGCAAAAACGCGCAGAAGGCGCAAAAACCGGAGCCAGACTGGTGCCACAGTAGCCAAGGGAGGTGGGAGATTGCAGCAGTTTGTTCTCTCAGTTACCACCTGTTCCAATCCGGGATGGCCGCTAGACCGAAGACCCACCAGCCAAGATCCCCGTTCATCTGAATCTCTTCACGCTTGCCTCGTGATCCCTCCATCGCTTTAGTCCGCAAAACCTTTACGCCCCGCCCTCATTCTGCATGCAATGGATCGCCCCCTCTGAAAAAGACCTCGCTACGGACACCTTGGAGAAGCGCCTCTGGTCGGCAGCGAATCAGCTTTGGGCCGGGGCTGGGTTGAAGCAGTCGGACTACTCGGAGCCGATTCTCGGGCTCATCTTCCTGCGCTTTGCCGAGGTGCGCTTCGCGGCACGGCGTGCGGTGCTGGAACAGGCGGGCACCTCCGCCCGACGCGGGTCGAAGGTGGACGACTCGACGGCTTACCATGCCGAGGGCGTGCTGTTCCTGCCCGAGGGCGCACGCTTTGCGGAGCTGCTCCAACTCCCCGAGGGCACGGACATCGGCAAAGCGGTGAATGCGGCCATGAAGGCCATCGAGCGGGACAATCCCCACATGGCTGGCGTCCTGCCGAAAGGCTACCGGGTCTTCGATTCCCTCCTGCTCAGCAACCTGCTGAAGACGCTCTCCACCATCCCCGCCGATCTGGCAGGCGACGCCTTCGGCAAGATTTATGAGTACTTCCTCGGCACCTTCGCCATGAGCGAGGGGCAGAAGGGTGGCGAGTTCTTCACGCCCACCGAAGTCGGCTTTCTGATCGCCTACATGGATGCCGACGTGCGCCAGGGCAACATCATGCGCAATCCGCTCTTTGTCAACGAAGACGGCAGTCTGCGCCGCTTCCACAAGATCGCCGCCAGCCCCATGTGGAACCAGGAGGTCCCCGCCGCCATCTATGAAAATGACAGCGATGGCCGTTTTGCCTGTTATCGGACGCAGGGCTGCCAGGGCAATAACCGCAGCGCGTAATCGTTTCAGATCGACCAGACCAGGATCAATCATTTATGAATGCCAACCAAACTCCCCTGCTCCCGCTCCTCGAAGGTGTCAAACAGTATGTTGTGCCACTCTTTCAGCGCAAATACAACTGGACGCGCAAAGACTGGGAGACGCTTTGGCAAGATCTGATTGAATTGTACGAATCGACCGACAACCGAGAACATTTCTTGGGCGCCATCGTCACCATGCCCGTCGATATGTCACCCCACGGTATCAACAAGTATCTATTGATCGATGGCCAACAGCGCTTAACCACGGTCTATTTGCTCTTGGCCTTAATTCGAGATTTGGTCACCGATAAAGATGCCCGCCACGCCGCGCAGATCAACGAGCTCTATTTGTTGAACAAGTGGGAGGAGGG
>JBDNIB010000023.1:0-3886 GCA_041688535.1 Prosthecobacter sp. | reverse complement strand
GTCCCGAGCGGCCTGCCCGTGGCCGGACAGGCCATCAAACCGTAAAAAAAGCTCGCTTTTCAGCATGAATTTGATTTCATGGGACCATGAATGCAGCATCCACCCACACCGGCCATCCCCGGTTTCAGGCCATCCTGCTCAAGACGGCGGGAGCCATTTCGTTCGTGACGCTCGGCGCGGTCTTCGCGCCGGACTATGCGCTCGGAAAACTGCACTGGCTGCTTGGCATGGGCCGCCTGCCGGAATCGGCGCTGCTGCGGTATCTCGCCGCCGGTGGCTCGTTCGTTTACATCATCACGGGCTTGTTGATGTGGGTGATGGCCGGCGATGTCGTGCGCTATCGCCCCATGATCGTGCTGTCCGCATGGATCGTCCTGGTAGCTGCGCCGATCTACTGGCTCATCAACACCCAAGCCGGCATGCCCTTGTGGTGGGCATGGATGGACACGCTCGCATGCCTTGCCTTTGGCATCGCGCTGCTCTGGGCATGCCACGCCAAGCAGAAGACCCCTTGAGCGAATGCGCATCAATTGCGCAAGGGCTCAGGGTGTGCTGCTGGACAACGAGGACGGGCAGCCGTTCGCGGGTGATCAAAGACTGTGGCGACTAGCCGCGCTTCGCCTTCTTCTCCTGCTTAGCGATCTTCTTCTCCTTCATGGTTTTCTGTGGCGTCTTCTTTTTCTCTTTCTTGGCGTCTTGTGCTTTCATGGTGGTGTCTTGATTGAGTTCGTCGTCCGCTGTCAGACAGTATGCTGCGTTTTTAAAGCGTGCTGGCGAAATGTCCATGCCAGGATGCGGCTCTTTTTCTGACCTTGGGCCATGTCGATGATCCGTACATCGGCTGCCTGCACCTGCCGCAGGCTCGTTTGCAAACGCGGCAGATGCTCGCTCTTGGAAACCAGCGTGGTGAACCACTCGCAGCGGTCCGCAAAGGCCACGCTCTGCGCGATCATGCGACGGATGAAGGCCAGTTCGCCGCCTTCACACCACAACTCCCCTGCCCTGCCACCGAAGTTCAACACGCTCGGCTTCTCACCGAGGTTCCGCAGCTTCCGTTGCGTCCCAGCCGCCGCTGCCGCTGCCGAAGCATGGAACGGCGGATTGCACAGCGTCAGCGCAAAACGCTCCCTCGGTTGGATGATGCCCTGAAAGCACTCCGTCGCTGATTGTTGCAGCCGACACTCGATCAAGCCAGCCACGCGCGGATTTGCGGCGATGATTTTTTTTGCCCAACGCAATGCTGCCAGATCAATTTCCGCACCGACAAAGCTCCAGCCATACTCGCTCGCGCCGATCAGCGGATAAATGCAGTTGGCACCCGTCCCGATGTCCAGCACCCGCACCGCCGGCCCGCGTCGCAACGAAATCAGATCCGCGAGATGATGCAGGTAATCGCTGCGCCCCGGAATCGGCGGGCAGAGATAGCCGGGCGGGATGTCCCAGTGCTCCAGTCCATACGCCGCCTTCAGCAGCGCCTGATTTAGCATCTTCACCGCCTGCGGATTGGCATAGTCGATCGAATCATCGCCATACGCGTTCGGTTTCACGAACGCCGCCAGCGCCGGGCTGCCTGCGATGAGCTGCGGGAAGTCATAGCGCGTGCGAAAACGGTTTCGCGGGTGCAGTCCCTCTTTGATGACGTTGTTCATGCCAGCATCAGAGATGAGGTTGGCCGCAAAGAAACGCAAAAAGGGATGGGAAAGTAGGCTGCATGTTCATTCCGCTCTTTTGCGTTTTTTTGTGGCTATTCATCCCTGTTGGTTCCCGCCCGGCGGTGTGCGGTCATCGCCGAAATATTTCTCGCTGCGGTAGCGCAGCCAGACGCGGAGTACCTGCGGCACTTTCTCCCGCTCCGCTTCGCTCAGCGTCTCATAGAGCGCCATCGCCTTCCCCCGCTCGCCCCGGCAGGCGCGATTGTTGTGCGCATCCCAGTAGCTCCGCGCCGCGCGGATGCGCCGACACACCTCTTTGATCAAAGCGGTGCCGGTGAGTGCCTTGGCGTTGGCTTTCTTTTTTGCGGGCATGGGGAGTAGCAGTGGAGATAATCGTAATGACGCAAAAAGCGAACCCCACAGCGATTCCCATTGCTGCGGAGCCACCCAATCGAGTAAACCATGTTCATGCGTGCGACTTGGCGACTTTGGGCGATGCTTTTTATGGGTCTTGCTTTCCCCATGGAAAGCGGAGCCCAGGAGGCGGTGACTCAGATCGCCGTCAGGATCACCGCCGTGAAGGAAAGCGACTGGCAGCGTGAACAGGCCAAGCCAGAACCAGCCGCCGGACTGCGCGAACGATTGAATGCGCGCACGCTGGTGGAGCTGAGCGGTGCAGTGAACGAGGACAAGCCGACCATCCTGCGGAGCGGTCAGGAGCGTGACATCGTCACTGAATGGGGATTTGATCAGGCCAAGGATGAAGCCATTGCAACAAAGACCGTGCAAGAACTCATCGGCACCGAGGTGCGGCTGCTGCAGGAGCCGCCCAAGAACCATGCCGGGGCGACGCGCATCAGCCTAACGCTGACGCATGATCTCAGCCCGCCACTGTTGCAGTCGCTGACCTATGCCACTGCGGCGGTCGGAGCCGAACGTGACAAGCGCAGCGTGACCGCACCACGCTATGAGCGCCTGCGCTGGCAGGGCGAAGTGCTGGTGGGAGTGGGGGAACGCATAATTGCAAGCTTCCGGCCCGCGAATGATACCGGCACGCGGATCGTCGTTTTCTTCAAAGGCAGCGGTGGAAGCACCGTGGCGCCGAGTCTGGCAGTGCGGCAGACGATTTATCGCGTGCCGGAGATGGCAATGATCGAATGGCTGCTCCAAGGCGCACCTGATGATGTGGCATTGGCAGATCACCTTCAAACAGCCGTGGCAGCCGGACAGGCCAGCATCGTCTCCAGCACGGCCCTCACCTTGGCTCCACATGCCAGCACCAAAATGCAAGTTGGCACCGAATGGTGGCTGCCCACGGAATCGGATCAGATCTTTGACCGGCTTTATCTGCCGCCTACCGCTTTTATGCCGGCGCTGGAAGGCACACGCCTCACGGTGGATGCTATCGGAGGCTTCCAGAGCTTTTACGGGCCGCATGCGCCGCTGGCAGTTCAGTGGCCCACCTCATGGCTGCGGGTATATGACAGGAAATCACAGAGGCCAACCGGCAAGGCGATCCATGGCAGGATGGACTGGTATGACCGGTTTGAGCAGGAGATTGTGGGAGCGTCTTTGTCAGACAGCGCCTCGCCGCAACTGGTGGCGATGATGCCGCCTGCGGATCAGGTGTGGGGCACCGACCGCCAGGGACGCTGGCTCGATGTCACCGTGGCGCAACTGTCAGGCGACATCCCCAAACCAGCGGCGCAGCCAGCAACGCCGGAACCTGCCGATCCATTTGCGCCGCCCGCCAATCCGTTTGCCACAGGCTGGGCAGCGCAGCCACCGAAGATGCGCTCGCTCATCCTCGGCTTCGCCCTCGACAGCAATATCGCGCATGCCTTGCTCGAAACGCGTCAGCCGGAACAGGATGAGGCGCTGCTGCGCGACCTGCTGGCACGCGTCAAACGTGGTGAGGCACGGGTGATGACCTGCGCGTTTTCGGCTCACAATTCAAACCGCTTTCGGCAATCCAGCGCACGCATTCATGCCTACCCCACGGAAATGCCCAGCATCCCTTCCGCATGGGCAGACAGACAGGTCGGCACCTCGTTGGAGCAGGACACTCAAACTCTAGCCATCGATCAGGACCTAGCTCCGCCGGCTCGCAGCGAGTGGAAACTCGCACGCAATGTGCCAGAGGCCATCATGTGGGAGCCACGTTTCCGAAGGTTTTCCAGCATGAGTGATACAGAGGCCCTGACCACGCCCGGCACTCATCTGCTGGCAGCGGT
>JBDNIB010000199.1:0-6377 GCA_041688535.1 Prosthecobacter sp. | reverse complement strand
GAGGCGCAGAGCAGCCGCTTTCTGGGCTGCCGGTCAAAACACCATCAAGCGTCCGGTTTGTGCCTTTTGATAACTCATCAAGGATCGACTCCACCTCAGCAAGTCTCACCTCTTGCGCTGCCCCCGCGATACCTTGCTTCGCCTGTTCATCCTCATCCACCGCCCAGAGGATTTCCGCGATGCGACGCTGCTGGTCGAGCGGCGGGAGGTCGAACTCGAAGTTGGCGAGGCTGCTCCAGTTGGTGCGGGGCGAGAGCGAACCGGCGGACGTGCCGACCGCGTGCTGGAAGAACCGCTCCGAAAGGCAGAGGAATGGTAGGAGTTTCGGCAGCAGTCGGCCATCCTTCGGCGCGAGCACATAGATGTCGCCCGACACCACCGCGTCGAACTCCGCCACGGCCACCTTCCGCTGATAGGCCCGGCGTTTCCCGAACAACACCTGCCCCGGCCCGCACCGCCGCGTGAACGTCGTCCCATCCGCCACATTCCCCCAGCTCCGCACATGCAGCGACCCCGGCTCCAAATGCTCCATCGCAATGAACCGCTCCAACCCCGCATCCGTCGGATCGCACGTCTCATTGCAATTCTCCACCACGTCCCCAAACCGCACACGCTTCCAGCCCTTGCGCTCGAAGAGCGGGAGCGCGGCCCAGTTCGCATTGGGCTTCAGCTTTTCCAACGCTGGCACAGTGGCGGTCATGCTTGGGCGAGTTTTTCGAGCGGCTCGATGGCATCCACGAGCACTTGTTCTGCGACAATATCGAGTTGCTCAATGGTGACATTTCCGGCTGAGGCAAGTAGTCCGTTGATGCAGGCATGGTGCGCTTCCTCGAGGTCATTCGCGCTCGCCAGCAGAGCACGCAGGCCACTACCCGCCTTGACAGCAATTGTTTTCCACTGACTCGGGAATTCCTGTTGTAGTGCGCGTGCCCATCGTTCCGTCCATGTTTCTAAAGCGCCCTCGGCACTGAGGCGGGCGATAGCAAGTATCCTCCCAAGGTCTTTGTTGCTCCGTTTGATGACACGGCCCGCGATTTCCGAACTCATAGGATCATCTTTGATAACCGGGTGCTCCAGCAGATTCGCGAGCGCCATCATTTCCGATCGCGCACAACGGATTCCCAATTCGGCAATATCGAGCGGCTCGAAGGCAGTCAACGATAGGAACCGGAAACTCGGCAGAGCGTAGTAGCCGTCACTTAGTTTGATGCGCGTCCATTTCTTCCCCTGGTCGTGTTCTGACTCGGGCACCGTCAATAATTCAAGAAACCAGTCGTCGTTGTCCGGAGGATAAAGTCGCACAGCAGAGAGTTCATCATCTGGTGTGTCCTCTGTCCCCGGTTTGTCCCATCTACCGGCGGAGCAACGACGCCAACCGGCATCGAGCAGGGTTTGAGCGGTGCTTTCACCCGCATGCACCGCTGCAATGCGGGGCGCGAGAACACAGCCAACATCCTTGGTGCGGACCGCCTGCGCATCGTTATCACCAAAGAACTGATACCCCGCCGCAAGGCTGCCGATAACAATGACATGCTGGCGGCAATCTGCCGGTATCGCTGATGCTACTTGAGCAAGGACTTTTGCGGGTGAGACGAGTTTCATATTGGAGCGAGAAAGCGGAGGAACTCTGAGGCTTGCGATTCGAGTCGCATTTCGTGGAGATCCAGCAGGCACTCGACGGGATCGGCCCAAAGCGCGCCATCAGGAGTGGTTTCAAAGAATGTGTGAGGGTTTCTCAAAGTATGAATCACCAACCGGGCAGGCTCATCATAGCGTGCGGGCTTCAATGCGGGATCAAGCTGCCGCAGGAACCCAAGGTCTGGCTGACGGGTGCGGCAGTGGAAGGTGAGGTCCAGTCGTGGGGTGCCGATGAGATCAATCGCCGGGAAGAGGCGTCGCGCGCCCAATACGCCAGCGATGGCAACTCCGTCGGGGTGGAGTTTTTGCAGTCGGGACACCAGCGATTCCACCGAGCGAGGCTGGCCGGATCGGTCGGCGAAGCGAAGCGTCTGGCGCACTTTGTCGGCATTAGCGACGAGGCGGAACCATTCGTCTTTGGGAAAAGCTTTCAGTTCGACGCGTCGGTCGGAGTGGCGGGCGAGGTATTTTTCGAGTTTCTCCAATGCAGAGGCAACGGTGGGGTAAGTGCAGCCTGCGGCTTCCGCCAGCCAACGGGAGGTGAGCGGTCCGGCGCGTTTGATCCATTGGTTGATGAGGATGCGCAGGATGTCGTAAAATGGCTCGGATGAACGCGGGGCACGAGTCGCCGCCATGCCGCCTCGTACCTTCTCCACGGTCGCGCTGATGATGCCTTGTGTTTGCGGGTCTAACTCACGGGGGAAACTCATGATCTGGTTTCCTTTGGGAATGCAGACGGTGAGGCGCTCCAGAATCTCAGGGCGCAGCACCCTGGAGATGCTGATCCACTCCTCTTGCAGACGAGGCAGGGTGATCGCGGAATCGGCGAGCGCCAGATAGCCCTTAAATCCAGGGCGTTTGCCAAGAATGGCTGCCAGCTTCATCAAGGCGCTGCTCATCGTTCGCAGCGAACTGGCACCGATTTTCACTTCAATCAGAGCATCGCCTACCTCGGCATCCACCTCGCTGTGGAGCCGGGAGCGGGCAGCTGTTGCCGGGCTGGTTGTCATGAAGTGAACTTGCGGGATTAATGTTAAACTGGCAAGTGAATATTTAAGTGGCAGCTCGAAATTAAACTGGCGCCTTCATTTTGACTGAAGAAGGGCTTCGAGGCTGCGGCGGACGGTAGCAGAGCTTTGCAGCCAACCTGCCAGCGCAATCCGGCAGCGCAGTTGTAGTTGTCTCTGTTGCCGCATCGGTCTGCGCCTGCGTCTCCCCGCCGACATACAGCGAGACGCTCAGATTCCCGTCCTTCGCCCGGATTTCCTCGATGGGCACGACACGGGTGAACCCGGGCTCGTCTTTGAAGTTCCGATAAGCCTCGACGACGCGCTGGAGGTGGTCGTCGGTGAGGAAGCTCTGGGCGCGTTCGCGGGTCACTTCGTTGACGGCGTTGATGAAGAGGATTTTGCCGCGACGCGCCTTGGGCTTCTGCGTGCGGCAGACGACGACGCAGGCTTCCATGGGCGAGTTGTAGAAGAGGTTCGGGCCGAGGCCGAGGACGCACTCGATGAGGTCGGCTTCGATCAGCTTGCGGCGCATCTCGGCTTCCTCCTTGCGGAAGAGGACGCCGTGGGGCCAGAGGACGGCGCAGCGTCCGGTCTTGGGCCGCAGGCTTTGCAGGATGTGCTGCTGGAAGGCGTAGTCGGCGCGGCCCTGCGGCGGGGTGCCGTAGAGATTGCGGCCCCAAGGATCGGAGGCAAAGGCGGTGCGGTCCCATTGATTGATGGAGTAGGGCGGATTCGCCAGCACCACGTCGAAGCGCATGAGGTGGTCGCCTTCCACGAGCTTCGGCTCGGCGAGGGTGTCGCCGCGCTCAATGCGGAAGTCCGCAATGCCGTGGAGGAAGCAGTTCATCCGGGCGATGGAGGAGGTCATGAGGTTCCGCTCCTGGCCGTAGAGCTTCACATTCCGCCATTCCTTCTGCTGATTCCGCAGGTGGGTGACGCAGGAGAGCAACATGCCGCCGGAGCCGCAAGTGGGGTCATAGACGGATTCGCCGGGCTGCACGTCGAGCATCTCGGTCATGAGGTGGACGACCGTGCGGTTCGTGTAAAACTCGGCGGCGGTATGGCCGGAGTCGTCGGCGAACTTCTTGATGAGATACTCGTAGCCTTGGCCCAGCTCGTCCTCGGGAAGATTGGCGACGGTGAGTTCCAGCGTGGAGAAGTGCTCGATGAGATCACGCAGCATGGCATCGGACAGGCGGTCCTTGTTCGTCCACTGCGCATCGCCAAAGATGCCGAAGAGCTTGTCCGGGTTGGCTGTCTCGATGGCCCGCATGGCCTGCTGCAAGCCCCGCCCTACATCCCGGCTGACCTTCCGGATCTCCCGCCAATGCGCATCCGCTGGCACCTGGAAGCGGTGGTTCTCCGGGAACAGCGCAAAGTCCTGATCCCCGCCTGAATCCCGCAGCGCCTTCACCGTCTCCTCATCATAGACATCGCACAGCCGCTTGAAAAACAGCAGCGGGAAGATGAACTGCTTGTAGTCGCCCGCATCAATCGTGCCCCGGAGAAGCACAGCGGCTCCCCAGAGGTAGGATTCAAGTTGTTGCTGGGTGATGCGGGTCATGGGATTGGTTTAACCACGAATGGCACGAATTTTCACGAATGGGGAGTGGCTACGCCGCCATGAAATGGATTCTGAAACATTCGTGCTCATTCGTGAAATTCGTGGTTTAAAAATTCAGCGGATAACCCGCTTTTGCCGAAAGTCGGCGTGTTTGAAGTTGGCTAAGATGGCCAGTCTGAAGCTTGTGATAGCGAGGTAGCCCATCATCTGGGCAATGTGGGTGTCATTGAATTCGGTGACGACTTTTGGATCAACGATGACCCGCCCATCCACGAGCAAGTCAGGCACAAGGGTATCGACAAGAATGCCCTCATAAAACACATCGAAGCGCCGCTGCTGCTCAATGATGTGGCCCCGCTTCTTCAGTTCGATCACCATCGCGTTTTCGTAAGCTTTCTCGTTCAGTCCCGGCTTTAACGTGTTCAGCACCTTGATGGCTGCTCCTACGATGGAATGAGAGAGTTCGGGATACAGCACTTCCTTCCGCAGTCCCCGAAAGGACGGCTTGGGCGGCAGACCATCAAAATTTTCTGGGTTCATATTTTTAACCACGAATGGCACGAATTTTCACGAACAGGGAGTGGCTGCGCCGCCGATTTCAGGTTGTGCTCTATTCGTGTTCATTCGTGAAATTCGTGGTTCAAGAAATCAATAGTCTTTGGCTTTTGAGAAGTCCAATCAGGTTCTCCTCCGCCGCAAACGCCGCCTCAGAGCTCTCTCGCAGCCGCTTCATCGCCTCATCGACGGTGAGCACGTCCTGCGTGACCTTCGGCTCGACGTAACGGGGGATGTTGAGGTTGTGGTCGTTGGTGGCAATTTCGTCGAGGGTGACGACGCGGGCGATGCCTTCGACATCGGTGTAGTCGCGGACCCAGCCGTGAATGCGGGCGACGTGCTCGGGCAGCAGTTCGTTCTGGGCGCGGCCCGTTTTGAACTCCTTCGATGCATCAACGATGAGCACCTTGTTCTTCCGGTCCTTCGCTTTCTTTTGCCGGAAGATGAGGATACAGGCGGCGAGGCCAGCACCATAGAAAAGATTGGGGCCGAGGCCGATGACGGTCTCCAGCAGGTCCATGCCGAGGAGCTTCTTCCGAATCTCGCCCTCCTTACCCATGCGGAACAGGGCACCATGCGGGAGGACGACGGCCATGCGCCCGGTCTTGGGGGCCATGGACTTGATCATGTGCTGCACGAAGGCGTAGTCACCGCTTTTGCTCGGTGGCATCCCGGCGAAGTTGCGCCCATGGGGATCGCTGGCCCAGACTTCCTCGCCCCATTTCTCCAGGGAGAAGGGCGGATTGGCGATGACGCAATCGAAGGTCGCGAGGTTGTCGCCGAGGAAGAAGGCGGGATTCCGCAGGGTGTCGCCGCGCACGATCTGGAAGTCGGTGGCCCCGTGCAGGAAGAGGTTCATGCGGGAGATGGCCGAGGTGGTGAGATTCTTTTGTTTCGGCGGCTTCCCCCGCCGCCTCACCCTTCGGGCTCGCTGTGCGAGACCAAATGCTCGCTGCCGCGCAGGGCGGTCTGGAGCGCCTGCCCGACATTCTGCGCCACCTTCCGCACATCCCGCCAGTGGCAGTCCTCCGGCACCTGGAACCGGTAGTTTTCCGCAAACAACGCAGCTTCCTCATCGCCATCGAACTCCTTCAGCGCGGCGGCGTGCTCATCGTCATGCACATCCGAGAGACGCTTGAAGAACAGCAGCGGGAACACGTAGCTCTTGAAATCCGCCGCATCGACCGGCCCGCGAAGAATGTTCGCGGCTTCCCAGAGGTGGGATTCGAGATGGGAGACGGTGACGGCGGGCATTCAGGGAAATTCGGATGGCGGGGCACCATCAAAGCGGTTTCTGTTAGGGATGGCAAGGCAGGAACGAGATTTGGTGAGAGGATGAGCCGCTCCAACCGTGATCTGCACCGCCAGACCGCGACCGGAGGCGTGGGAAAAGATGACTGGCATGATGGCTTCTGGCCGATGAAAGTTCATTTGCTACTTCAGTTTCATCGACGCCGGTGGCGGCTCCGTGGTGGAATGCGCCAATGAATTCCGAAGCGATTTTCTGACTCAGCCTGCCTGTAGTGCCAGTTTTCGGGCAAATTATGCCTCAAAAAACGATTCTGGGGCGTGAGTGCTCGATCCGACGTACGTCGGAATGGTTCCAACGT
>JBDNIB010000198.1:0-14497 GCA_041688535.1 Prosthecobacter sp. | reverse complement strand
CGAACTCGATGTTGTTCACGATCGCGCATTCCGGCAGGTAGTGCAGGAATTTACTGCGCTTGTCGAAGTAAGCCGTGTCGTACTCGTCCCCTTCGATCACAAACAGGTCCGAATGCGTGAAGCGGGCACCCGATTCAAAATTTTCCGGCACGCCGCCGATCATGAAGCCGGGGTTCTTGCCCGCGTGCTCGTAAATCCACGCCAGCATCGTCGTCGTCGTCGTTTTGCCATGCGTGCCGCTCACCACAAAGCTGCGTTTGCCCTGGATGACCTCACCCTTCAGCATCTCCGCCATCGAGACATACGGCAGCTTCTTTTCCAGCAGCGTCTCCAGCTCTTCATTGCCGCGCGAGATGGCATTCCCCACGACGAACACATCCGCGTCCAACGGCAGGTTTTCTGCCTTGTAGCCGGCGGTGACGGCGATACCCGCGTCCCGCAGCACGTCCGACATGGGTGGGTACACCTGATTATCAGAACCGCTGATAGTGTGGCCGAGCGCCCGCATGGCGACCGCAGTCGAACCCATCGCGGTGCCGCAGATGCCGATGAAATGAATGTGCTTGGTGGTGAATGCCATGAAAAGATGAACCTCGATTTAAGCCGGACTTTCCTCCCATGCCCCAAAAAAATGCAGCAACGCCGGAATAAAGCCATTCCGCCGCTGCTCCCATGATCCGAGTGCCAGTCGCAACGACTGGCATTGAATCAAAACCAAACAAGCAAACCAACGCACATCACGTCCACTATGAGCACCAAACACATCATCGCCGCCGCCGCTTTCACTGGCCTCCTCTCCGGCGCTTACGCCGCCCAGACCACCAGCACCCAGCAGGCTGCCAACCTCGGCGTCTCCATCGAAAAGATGGCTGACAAAGGCCAGCATACCTGCAAGGGACACAACGACTGCAAAGGACAGGGCGGCTGCAAGTCCGGCGACAACGGCTGCAAAGGCAAGAACTCCTGCAAAGGCAAAGGCGGCTGTAATACGATGCCCAAGGCTCCCAAGAAGTAAGCCTCATGATCGGTGGAGGCCGCAGGTGTCTGCGCGCCTCCACTTCTCCAAATGACGAATGAAGCCTGAATGCTCAAACCCTCGCGTTCAGTCTCTTTGTCATTCGGACCTCGTCATTCATTCGTCATTTTCCCTCATGCCCGCCAACCCTCACAACGGCCACACTGACCTTGGTATCGGTCTCGGTCTGCGCGTGCCCCACTACAGGCACATTTTGGAGAAAAAGCCCGTCTGTGACTGGTTCGAGATCATCTCCGAAAACTTCATGGTCGATGGCGGCCGCCCGCTGGAGGTGCTCGACAGCATTTTGGAGCGGTACCGCGTCGTGCAGCACGGCGTCGCGATGTACTTCGGCAATGCAGATCCGCTGAACCGCGATCACCTCAAAAAACTCAAGCGCCTGGTGAAGCGCACGAACACGCCCTGGCTTTCCGATCACCTCTGCTGGGGCAGCGTGGATGGCCGCACCTCGCATGACCTACTGCCCATGCCTTATACCATGAGCGTGGCCAAACATACTGCCGCGAAGATTAAACAGGCCCGCGACTTCCTCGAAGTGCCCATCTGCGTCGAAAACGTCAGCAGCTATGCCGAGTTCACGCAGAACGAGATGACCGAGTGGGAATTCCTCAACGAAGTCGTCGAGGAGGCCGACTGCGGCATCCTGCTGGATGTCAATAATATCTACGTCTCCTCGCAGAATCACGGCTTCGATCCCGTCGAGTACCTGCGCGCCGTGCCACATCATCGCGTTGGCCAGATTCACATCGCCGGACATCAGCGCTACGATCACGTCATCCTCGACACGCACGATCATCCTGTGCCGGACCCCGTTTGGGATCTCTACGCCGAAGCGATCAAGAATTGCGGTAGCACTGCCACGCTCCTCGAATGGGACGATAAAATTCCGAGTTTCGACGAAGTCCACGCTGAGGCGCTCAAAGCCAACCGCTATCTCCATGAGCACACGCACGCCTAGCCAGCTCCGCACCAATGCCGATTTGCGCGCCCTTCAGCGCACGATGGCCGCCGCACTCATGCAGCCACTCACGCGCGGCGACGGCATGAAAAAAAACACGCAGGCAGACTTCATCACGCCAAACGACCGTCTCAGCGGCTTTCAGCGCCTCGAAATCTACGCCCGCCAGTATTGGTTCCGCCTGCTCGACTGCCTTTATGACGACTACCCGGCGCTTCGCGCACTGCTGGGCGAGCGCCGTTTCCATCGGCTCTGCCGCGACTACCTCGCCGCGCATCCCAGCACCTCATGGACATTGCGAAACCTCGGCTCTCAGCTTGCCAGCTTCATCGCGGAGCCAAAAGCCCGCGACGTTGCCCGCGTGGAGTGGGCGCAGACGCTCGCCTTTGACGAGCCGCAGAAAAAAACGCTCCACCTCGACGACTTGCTCGGCGCGGATCCTTCCACGCTGCGTCTCGGCCTCCAGCCATGCGTGATCGCGTTGCGCCTGGAATACGCGGTCGATCACTTCATCACCGCGATGAAAAAATCCGCCACCGAAGTCCGCAGCGGTGCTAGCCAGGCCATGTCAGAAGCACCGAGCCGTGCGGCCATCGTCAAACGCTCACGTTTGAAGCCGGAGGTCGTGCATCTGGTCGTGCATCGCCACGAGGGTGTCCTCTACTTCAAGCGCCTTTCGCGCGAGGCCTTCCTGATGCTAACCGCGCTGCGCGACGGACTCACCCTCGCCGATGCCGTCGAGGCGGCCCTCAGCGCCGCCGATCCCGCCATCGACTGGCCCGCACAGATCCGCGATTGGTTCGCGGAATGGTCACAGCTAGGCTGGTTCTGCAAACCCTCTGTTCAATCATGAAACTCTGCACCCCCGTGATCGTCTTCACCTTCGGCCCGGGCAGATTCTGCGTGGATCAACTCTTGCGCAAACGCCGGAATGCAGGTGAATCCACAGCAGCTCGGTGAATGCCCCATTTTTCATGAACCATACCACCACCCCTTCCGCCGAGTCAGCCACGCGTGAACGTTATGCCGCCGCAGCGAAGGCCCTCGAGGCGGCGCTGTGCTGTCCGGTGAATTATGATCCGCAGTATTTGAAAGCGATCCCCGCCGAGGTAATTGAGAAAGACTACGGTTGCGGCGATCCCTCGAAGCATCTGCATCCTGGCGAGACGGTGCTCGATCTCGGCAGCGGCACGGGCAAGATTTGCTTCATCGCTTCCCAGGTTGTGGGCCCCACGGGGAAAGTCATCGGTGTGGACATGACGGATGACATGCTGGAGGTCGCCCGGCGCAATGCGCCCATCGTCGCGGAGAACATCGGCCATGCGAACGTTGAGTTCCGCAAGGGGCGCATTCAGGATCTCGGTCTCGATCTGGAGGTGTTGGATCGCGAGCTCAAGGCGCATCCCATCGCCGATGCGGCGTCGTATCTGGCCGCTGACGATCTGGCGGCGGACCTGCGGGTGAAGCGTCCGCTTGTCGCCACGGAGTCGGTGGATGTAGTTGTTTCCAATTGCGTCCTGAATCTTGTGGAGACGCGCATGAAGCGGCAGCTCTTTGATGAAATCTTCCGGGTGCTGAAACGCGGCGGACGCGCCGTCATCTCCGACATCGTAAGCGATGAAGAGGTGCCCGAGGCGATGCAGCGCGATCCTATTCTATGGAGTGGCTGCATCAGCGGCGCTTACACCGAGGAAGGCTTTCTGCAGGCCTTCGCCGACGCTGGATTCTACGGCATCGAGATCCTCAAACGGGACGACGCGCCGTGGCAGACGGTTGACGGCTTTGAGTTTCGCAGCGTGACGATTCAGGCATGGAAGGGCAAGCAGGGGCCGTGTTCCGAGCGCCATCAGGCCGTCATTTACAAAGGGCCGTTTCTCAAGGTGCTTGATGATGATGGTCATGCGATGGAGCGCGGCAAGCGTTATGCCGTGTGCGACAAAACCTTCCAGCTCTACCAAAAGCCGCCGTATCGCGACCACTTCGCCTTCATTGAACCGCGTGTGCAGGTTCCGCTCGACTCGGCAGAGCCGTTTGATTGCTCAGACATGCGCCTGCGCCATCCCAAGGAAACCAAAGGCCAGGACTACAACGCCACCACCGAAGCCGCCAACTGCCGCACGACTGGGGATGCCGCCGCCTGCTGCTAAAACCAAAATCTACCATGACACCGAACGACAAACTCCAACTGCTCGCGCCTGATCTCGCCAAAAACTTTCCCCGCAGCCCACGCGAGACGCTGGGCGGCTATGTGGTCGCTGCCCGTACGTTGGACAAATGCCGTGCTGTGCTGGCCGGCAAGAATGGTGAATACCATTTCGACTGCCCCCTGGATCGCACTTTCCTCGACTTCGCGGGTCTGAACTCTGATGCCTTCAAGGACTTCGTCGCCACCGGTGCCACGGACGCCGAGGTGGCAGCCTGGATCACCGAGCACAGCAAGATCAAGGACAGCACCGAGGTCGTGTTGTGGAACAACAAAATGCGCCACACCCGCCCCTGCGACATGCCGCCGGAGTTGCAGGTGTTTTTGGAGAGCTACATCCCGCAGTTCATCCGCAAAAACCGCCCGGTTTATGTATGGTTTGATGTCTATGACATTGAGGAGCAGCGCCTCTGACCCCACACCGCCCATCATCACATGCTCTTGCTCCTCGTCGCCATCACCGTCGCTTTTTTGGCCTATGCCAACGGGGCCAACGACAATTTCAAGGGCGTGGCCAGTCTCTATGGCAGCAAGACCTGCGGCTATCGCACCGCGTTGGTCTGGGCGACGATCACCACGGCGGCGGGCAGTGTTGCGGCGGTGTTTCTCGCCTCCGCACTGCTAAAAAATTTCTCGGGCAAAGGACTCGTGCCGGATGCGCTGACGATCTCGCCTGTCTTCGTGCTCGCTGTCGCCTGTGGCGCTGGTGGCACGGTGTTGCTGGCCACACGGCTCGGGTTTCCCATATCGACCACGCATGGACTGACTGGCGCCCTGGTGGGCGCGGGCATGGCGTCTGGGGCGGCGATGGTAAATTTCAGCGTGTTAGGCCAGGCATTTGTCGTGCCGCTGCTACTTAGTCCACTGTTCGCACTGGTTAGCGGCGGCGCGATTTATCTGCTGCTCAAAGGTCTGCGCATCGCCTCTGGCATCCGGGCGGAGACCTGCGTCTGCATCGGCGAGGAATGGGTCCCTGTTTCCCGCGTAGGCAATGCGGCGGTCGCTCAAAGCAATGTCACGCTGAGTGTCGGTGAGGCTCCCGCCTGCGAACGCCGCTATCACGGACGACTGCTCGGCATTGAGGCGAAGCAGGTGGTGGATGCGCTGCATTTTTTCAGTGCCGGAGCCGTCAGCTTTGCGCGAGGACTCAATGATACACCGAAAATCGCCGCGTTGTTGCTTGTCGTCGGCACTTTGGAATCACACTGGACGCTGGTCATCGTTGCCGTCGCCATGGCGCTCGGCGGCGTGCTCAGCGCGCGTCGCGTCGCGCACACCATGAGCCATAAGCTCACCGATATGAATCCCGGCCAAGGCTTCGCCGCCAATCTGTCCACCGCGCTTCTCGTCACCACCGCCAGTCTGCATGGCATGCCGGTCAGTACCACGCATGTCAGCGTCGGTTCGCTGCTCGGCATGGGCACCGTGACCGGCCAGGCCAAATGGCGTAGCGTGCTGCCTGTGCTCGCCTCCTGGGTCATCACGCTGCCCGTCGCCGCCGGACTCGCCGCCGCAGTCTGCCTCCTCTTTCAACGTCTCTCTGCATGAACCGCTTCCAGGACCAACTCGCCAGGCACCACGTCCCGCTCAAGCGCGGGAGGTTTCAAACCTTGCAGATCAACGTGGGCCGCAAGTGCAACCAGACCTGCACGCACTGCCATGTGGACGCCGGCCCCACGCGCACGGAAATGATGGACGAGGAGACAGCGCGCAAAGTCGGCGCGTGGATCACCGAGCACAAGCCGGCCACGGTGGACATCACCGGCGGTGCGCCCGAGTTGAGCGAGTTTTTCCGCTACTTCGTGGAAACCGCGCGTGCCGTCGGTTCTCATGTGATCGACCGGAACAACCTGACGATCATCGAGACGAAATCGCACGCGTATCTGCCGGAATATCTGGCTGGGCAAGGCGTCGAGGTCGTGGCCTCGCTGCCATGTTATCTGGAGGACAATGTGGACGCGCAGCGCGGCAATGGCGTGTTCCAAAAAAGCATCAGCGCCTTGAAAAAGCTCAACGCCGTCGGCTACGGCACCCGCCTGCCGTTGACGCTCGTTTACAACCCCATCGGCCCCAAACTGCCGCCTGATCAGGCGGAACTGGAGGCGGACTACAAGCATGAGTTGCAGGAGCGCTATGGCATTGTTTTCACGCGGTTGTTCACCATCACGAACCTGCCCATCGCGCGCTTCGCCACGGACCTGCGTGAGCACGGCCACTGGGACAGCTACATGGACCTACTGGCAAACAGCTTTAATCCCGCGACTGTCGCCGGACTGATGTGCCGAAGCACGATCAATGTCGGCATGGCGGGTGAGGTGTTTGATTGTGATTTCAACCAGATGCTCAAGATGCAGCAGCGTAATGGCAAGGAACTCTTCCTCTGGGATGTCACGCCCACCTCGCTTGCGCAGTTCCCGATCCTCACCGCCAATCACTGCCCCGGTTGCACCGCAGGTGCGGGCAGTAGTTGCTGCGGGGCGCTTAAATAGATCCCCATGAGCTTGACAGCTCGCGAACTTCTCCTCATCGGCGGTGGTCACACCTATGTACTGGTGCTGTTGGAGTTCGCCAAGCGTCCACTCAGGAACACGATCATCCCGAGACCCACTGCGAGATCGGCTGCATGCGCTTGCCCTCGGGAAGCAGGTGGATGACTTTCCATATCTCACCCAGGGTGACACAAGACTGGCAACAGTCGTTCGCATGAGCCGCGCCCCATGCCAGCACGCCAAGGTCAGGACGCTTGGCCGTCGCTTCGCAAAGCACATTGGTATCGAGCAGATAAGTCATGCGGTGTCGGCAGCATTAACCAAGCTTGATCTTGCGAGCAGGTTCCTTGGAGCGCCTGCCGACCAGACTGGTGAGGTCCTCTGGGCACGCACGCAGAGCGGCCATGAGCGGCTTTGTTGGGCGCTTACTGCGTTCGTATTCTTCAGGGGAAATAATCACCACTGTCGGGCGACCATGCTTGACCGCCTGCTCGACCACCTCGCTGAAACGACTCTTCGCCTCCTGCAGTTGCCAAACTATTGTGCTCATGTAGTATTATCCCAAATCGAAACAAAGGCAAGCACAGCGACCGCCATCGGCCCACACCGTCAAGCGCTCAAGCCACCATCGCATCGCAGGATCAAGCCAAGCCGGGCGCGCGTGGGCGCTTCGATTGAGCCACAATCCTCACACTCAGAGACTTTGCAGGCATCTTTTCACCAACCGCCGTGGGTTTCCGTCGGGCAGCCCCGTAATCTGGAACACCAGCCAGTTCGGGAGGCATGGGCACCTTGTTCTTTCGGCTATAGGCTTGTTGTTGCTTCGCTGCATCCGGCACATTGGAAACGGTGGCCCACCTGATTCTCCTATCCGGCATGAGGGGGCCACTCCAATTTAACCACAAAGAACGCAGAGTTCACAAAGATCGGTATAGGGCCTCAGCATCCGACACCCCATCTTTCTCTGTGCTCTTTGTGGTTACAAATTCGGTCTCCATCTTCCGGTAGAGCTTGCCCTCGTCGGTCCAGCCTCGGTTCAGGGAGCGGAGTTGATGTGGCTTTCCCTTCATCCTTCATTATTCAAACTGTGCGAGACCGCTTTGCACATGACGGTGAGGAAGATGAGAATTTGTATCTGCTTCATGGGAAATTCGATGGGCGGTCAAGGGCTTTTGGCTAAATCCATCACATGCACCTCCTGCAATATTCCGCTCCGAGGAGCGCTGGGCGACCGCATCCCTTTTTGCAGCGCCGCGTTTTCACGTCCGCGAATTGGCTAGCCCTTTGCATTACAGCGTTTCCACCTTTTCCATGCACGTCCCTGACGTGTTTGACCAAGCGATCTGAGCGCACTTTTGATTGGCAGTGGGGGCACTGAACGAGTTCATTCTGGAGAGGCTTAGTTTGGTGGCTTGGTTCAGGGTGCTTGTCTGGTGCTTCATTTGAATGCTCGGCTTTGAGCATGGATTGAAGGTCTATCAAATGCCGTTCATCGAAGGTGATAGCTACATCCTCGTCACAGAGTCGGATTGATATAATATGTGGCTGCGTTCCACCCTCTTTGACCATTCTTAGGTCGGCAATTTTCTTCTGGATATTAGAAGGCGATTCGATGGAGCCGAACTGAAACTTGGCGCTACAGTCGGCACAAAGGCAAAGCACATTGCCAACACGATCTACCCAGCCGGCCCCGTCAGCAGATGTGGAGACCAGATAGCATGCCTCAAAGTAGTTCTCACCGTCACGTTTACGGAAAGTCTCACTGCATATCTGGCAACTACCGCGATACCATACCTTCAATTTTCCTCTGACATCGGGGTTCTTGGATTCCCAGACAGTTCTGGGCAGCACCTTTTGGCGTTCGTTTTGCCTTGGTTCTTTCTCACGGGCGGCTGATATTTCCTTCTCGGTCTGCTCACGCCGCCTTTCGGGATTTGAAACTGATGATCTCTCTGGGGCCTGTTGTGACTCAGCCGCTTTCCCGGGCTTGTTCAGTGCATGCTTCAGCTTGTCACTGAAAGGGGCCGGCGCCATCCCCTTCGTCTTGGTAGATGGAGGATTGACATGGGTATCTGGTGCTACTGCATCTTCGCTGGACTTTGGGGTATTCTCAGATTGGCCTGCTTCCCCTTCATTTCTCTCTGCTGTTGGAGCCACCGACGCACCGGCTACCTTTAAGTTCTCACAGCTGTTGCTGGGTGCGGGTTCTGTCGGTTGGGGCTCTGCCGGAACGTCGTGCCGTGACATCAAGCCGCGTTTCCGCCACTTCACTTCGGTCTTCTCAATGCCTTTACGGAAGAGATCGTGGATGAACTCTCGCAGAGGCTCCGGCCCAAAATGCTCCTGCAAAGCCTCGCTCAGTGCTTCAAAGTGTTCGTCGTCTTCGTTTGCGTCCTCGGGCACAAGCCAAACCGTCTTCTCTGCTGAACTGAAAAACGCTACTTTGCCATCAGGTTCCACGGCTTCGATCTCCTTTAAGGTGTATGTGACAGCAATACTTCCTGCCGCTTTGATCAATGGCGGGGAGTTTGTGAACTTGCGATCTTCGAGGACATCACCCTTCCACTTGTCGGATTGAAGAAAGTCTCCAACAGACGGCCAGAACGTGGCTAACCCTTCGCTGAGAGCGTCATGTCGCCTCTCCATGCCTTCGATTTCAAAGTCCTGCTCAGCATTGGAGGAGGTCTCAATCTCAAGATGCTCTTTCGCAAAGTCGTTCAAGTCCTTGAACGGCCAGAAAGCCACTCTGCCATGGAATAGCTTTTCAAGGTGCTCGTTGTCTACCACGACAAGCTCACTGAGCGGGTAAAAGCCATGGTCGTCACCTTCTAGGCCAAGCCAATAGCGCCCAGTGGTCAAATGACTCCAATAATTCTGCCAAGTCTGTTCTTCCCGCCAGTCGCCCCCTTCATCAAAGCGGGGTGAAAGTCGCTTGTAGATTCGGTGAATGCGATCTCGTGAAGTTTCATTCACTTCTTTGCTCTTGGCGATTTCCAGCAACGCACCTGCGTAGTCAGCAGGACTTGCGTTTGGAGACACGCCAATATTCTGGAAGAAACTCTGGAGATCGGGATAGACCTGCTTGAGATAGCCTCTTGTTGAGCCAAATACGGGCGACTCGTTGCTCCAAAACACTTCCGACTGGGGCCGCCACTTTTTGTCCGAGTCTGGACAAAAAACCAACGCTTCCTTCTCAAACTCATCGGCCACGTCGGCTCCTAATTGAGCCAACGAGTTGTAGAGAGTCACCACTTCTGCCAGATTTGCACTTGTCCCTTTTAAAACCCGGAGGACGCGAAGGATCGCATCTTTGGTTGGACGCGCTTGGATACCCAACTCTTTTGCCAGCCACTTCTGCTTTTCAGAGACAGGTTTGATTGCCTCATGAAGATAGCATACCCGTTCGCCTAGCACGCGCCGATTCTGTTCGGTGTTCTCAAACAGAGTGCCAGGACGGCAAAGTAAACCTGAACTTTGAGGAAGCCATGCCGCCTTTTTAAGGCTTGCGATAAAGCGTGCGGGTTCTGGTCTGTTTAGCCAATCACCTCCACCTGGCCCCCGCCTCGTGACCCAAACTCTGTTGGCAACAACTCCCCAGGTTCTTCTGTCATATTCGACCTCAGGAATCGTTGCACTTAAGATGTCAAAGATCGAGTGGGATAGGTGCAGGCATTCTTCACTTTCGGCTCGTGAGAGCTTTGCAAGAATGGCCTCCAATCCATCAATTCCATGTCCGTCTTGAACCTTGCGAGGGGCAGACGAGCAGCCGAGAGTTTCAAGAAACGTCAGCCAGTCCTCCCCTGCCTCGCGGTAGCCTTCGTGGACAAAGCACGTTTCAGGGCTGGCTGAAAAGTAGTCCTCTAAACTTGAATCCTCGGTGTATAGTTTGCCCAAGTGGGCAATGCCGGGGTTAGCGACGAACACTGTGTCTGGTTGTGAAGCCTTACGACACAACAACCATTCAATTTTTGCCAGTTGCTCAGCCGCTTCGTCCCGTTCGTCCTCGGTCATCCTTTGGAACGCTCTGAACAGGTAGCGCCCAAGTGCCAAGTCCTCCTCCTCGGTGGTGTCATTGGCTCCCTGATACTTTGGTATGAAGTAATGCTTGATGAATTCGGAAGCGACGAGCCGAGCCACTCCAATTTTAAGCAGGAAACTCTCGACAGCCTTGTCTTCATCATCGTCCAGAAGCGCCAATCGGATGATTGGGAGTTGCGACAGAAACGGTGCTAGCTCCTTCTTTTCATGGATGTTGTCTGCTGGGAAGAACACAGCCTGTTCGTCAGGTGAAACATGCTCCCCGCTCTCCAGTCGAACCAGAGGCAACTTGCGCAGCCGTTTGTGTTCAGATGACTGAGCGTTGAGGTAGCGATAGGCGGAAAGGAGACATTTCTCATCTTGTGCCTTCCACCAATCTGCATCCTTCGTCTCCAGCCACGAAACGAAATCCGCTGCGGTGAACTCCTGGATTTCGATTTCAGCGCGCAGATAGACGGCAAAAGCACTCTCATTGTCCAAAGATATTCCTTCGGCAAGCCAGCGCCAGTCGGTGTCACCGCCCAATGCTTCCTTCAACTCCTCGTTCGTCAGTAATTCCCGCAATTCAGGATCACTGGCCGCCACAGCTTGATTGCCGCAAATGAACTTTGGGCTGCCAGTGCTGTTGGGATGAGCGGGCAGAAGCGGTTCTTCTTTCAACGCGGTCAAGACCCGCGCGAACAATGGACAGAGCAAACTGCCATCAGGAAAATTAGCACGACTGAGCGGGAGCGTGTTGAACACTTCAACTGTCAGGCAGTCTCGATCACGGAACCAACGCAACATTTCAACGAGAAGTTCACATGTCTCCAAAACCAAGCGCTCATTGATAGGGTCGTTTACGAGAATGTTGTCGCGGGCCGGTGTGGTTCGATACGGTCCTTGGAGGATGAAGCCGGTGTTGGTTGGTTTGTCAGTAGGGAAGAAGACGGCAAGCGTGGCTCCATCATGATATTCCACTTCGATTTCTGAATCTGATTCGGTGGATGCTAAAGCGAAGGCGATTTCGACGCGGGCGCTTACAGGCTTACCCGAGGCTCCTTTCAATTTGCAGGTCTTTTCAGCGACAAGCCAACGCTGCGCATTATCGCTACCGTCGTTTGTATCAAGCGAAACGATACGTATCCAGTTCTCTGGACTAGAGGTGATTTCCCGACAGAGGATGATGCCATTTTTGTCCTCGATACTTACTTCAAGGCTCTCGACACGCCGCAAAAAAAGTAATGCCCTCTCGTCGAGATGTTGCAGCGCAGAATCGATCTCATCAAATGCGGTCTTAGGCACCACTGATGGAGAGTTGAATGGCAGCGTGATGAGGGTGCTCTGGCCCTTTACAATTTCACGATGAGTCACAGCCTTTGGTCGGACGTAGTGCTCAATGGCAAAGTGTTCCTCACCCGAGTGAATTTCTGGCGTTGCCGTGTAGCAATAGACAGACTTGAAGCCGATCCCAAATCGTCCGATGCGCTCTGAGTCC
Source organism: Prosthecobacter sp. (assembly GCA_041688535.1). Classification (GTDB taxonomy): domain Bacteria; phylum Verrucomicrobiota; class Verrucomicrobiia; order Verrucomicrobiales; family Verrucomicrobiaceae; genus Prosthecobacter. Next base: position 2,296 of record JBDNIB010000198.1, on the reverse strand, counting down.
CCTTCGCTTGTGCTCTGACATACACTGCTTACCGCCCTGACGTCGGCCGTCGTTGAATTTCCTGCCATCGTGGAGCAAATCCAACCCCTCAGCACTGAGATCGAAACGAACATGTTTGGCTTTGGCATCTTCGGAGTTTTGAAGAAGCTCGAAGATGAAATGAGTTCTCTCGGCGTAGAGCTCTCCGAGAATCGCCAAGTGTGCTGTCTCAGAACCATAGCGTCCGATGTTTTCTTCCCTGAGTTTGTCGTAGTCGGTGGGCATAATTTTATCGAACAGAAATGATTCCGAATACCACAGGCTCGGCGATGATGTCCGCCCGCTGGTGCGCTGATTCCAGTTCGGCGGCACGGCGTTCGTAGTCGCGCCTTGCGGAATCGAGTTGGGAGTCACGCATGCGAATGATGCGGATGTCCGCCGCTTGGTCGCGCTGATCTTCCAAGGTGCTGAGCCGGGCAGCGTGGGTAATTTTGAGCGACGCGAGACGCGCCTGGGCGATTTGGGAGATGGCCTCGATGTGCAGAGCACGGGCGTCCAACCATTGGCGATAGTGAGCCTGCTCCAGTGTTTCTTCTTAGGCAGATGTCAGAGCTTTTGATTCAGATTCGGCGGACTGAGCAGCTTCAAGCAATTCCAGAAGACGGGGAGTAAGGGCTGGGAGGGTGCAAACTGGCTGGAACGTGAAGTCCTCTCGAATGCCGAGCGTGCGCCAGCGGTAGATGGCGAAGGGATGACGGCCTGCTGGAAGGTCGTCGGACTTTATGGCGAGACTGCAAAACAATGGAGCGGAAGGCTTGAGAGCCTGAGCCGCCTGACGTGCCAGCGGATGTGTGGGTGTGATGAAAGCCATCTCGCGGCGTTCGTCTGCGACGGCTTGGTCAAAGGTGAAGGCGAGATACGGATCGTTGCCCTTGAGCCAGCGTTCCCATGCCTTGGCGGTGACTCCGGTCTGATTCAGCGGCAAGAAATCAGCAAGGAGCTTTTCACGGATTTCCTGCCCAATCTGGAGCGAGGCGATGTTCCTGCGTCCGAATGTGTTGGGCAGATGGGTGACACCGACGCTCTCAAGGTAGCGGGCGGTCAAATTTGCCAGCAAGGGCGGAGTCAGCCAAAAGCTCGATGTATGGCGAATCATGTCCTCGTCACACTTGGGCACCGAAAGGCCAAAGAGCTTGGCTTGCTCTTCCTCAAGCCGGGTTTGCTCCTGGATGGCCCGAACATCATTGTCGGAGAGTTGTTGCAACCGCACGGTGCGTTCTTCAGGGGTTAGGGTGAGGTTCTCGGCGATTTCCCTCAGTTCTCGGGTCAGGCGTCCCAGAATCTCCTCACTGCCGCCCAATGCCTGCCGGAACACGCCGATGCGGAGCAGGCAGCGCTCGTAGATCTCAGCGTCCACGGTGCCCGGCGTGATGAAGTTGTAGATAGCGACCGTCTCGCTCTTCTGGCCGTAGCGGTCGATGCGTCCGATGCGCTGCTCCACGCGCATGGGGTTCCACGGCAGATCGTAGTTCACCAAGGCGTCGCAGAACTGGTAGTCGAGGCCTTCGCAGCCTACCTCGGACGAAAGCAGCACGTCAATGGCTGTCGGGTCTTCCTTGGCGCGGCTGAAGCGGTTGCGAAGCTCACGGCGCTCGTCCTCGGGGATGTCGCCATGAACAAGCCCGATGCGGACGGATTCAGAGGCGAGTTTCTCCACCAGATAGGCGAGCGTGTGTCGAAAGGTGCTAAAAACGAGGAGCTTGTTGTTTTCGAGCTTCTGCTTATCACGAATGACTTTTAGGAAGGCAGCGAGTTTCGGGTCTGTGCCGGAAAGGGAACGCGCCTTAGCCACAAGCGCCTCCACATCCGAGCGGAACTCCGAGAGGGCGCCGTCCATCTCCGCGCTTGTCTCGGGACCGTCCATTTCACTCACTTCGATCTTTGAGAGATGCCTGTTGAGCATGCTCTCCAGGAGCGGCGCAAGACCAAAGACGCAACTCGCGATCTGACGCCGCACGGTGGTCAGCATGAACTTGAGGTTTTCATCACCATGACGGTGAGTGAGCATCCTGGAAATGATGTCGATGACGTCATGGTGGAGGGCGCTTTGCTCCTGAGTGTATTCGACAGCAACAGTTTCAGGCTTCCTTGTGGTGAAGCTGCCAATATCCCGTCTGCGGGTCCGATTGATGAGCGGAGAGAAGGTGTAGAGGTTCTCCAGTTCACGAATGACGGTGAGGCGATCTGCTGTGGAATCAGTGTCGGATTCCAGCAGATCATGAACCGCTGCCAGTCGTTCATCGTTACGAATCACGTT
>JBDNIB010000197.1:0-3021 GCA_041688535.1 Prosthecobacter sp. | reverse complement strand
CCGAAATTTTCGTCCACCGTCGTTTCCGGGCAGGCGGTCAATGCGCAGGCCAGCAGGACGCAGGCGCAAAGACGAAGGACCGGCGTTTTCAGCGTGGTGGGGCGGGTGGGGGGCTGGGAGCGAGCTGCTCGCGCAAACCGCTAGCTCCAGGCGGCAGTGAGAGCGACACACCCCGCCCACGCCCGGCCTCATTATCCGGCGGAGCGACGACAACCGGCGGTTCCTCGACGGGGATGGCCTTGGGCACGCTGCGTTCCGGCAAGGCCGCCGGTGCAGGCAGCGCGGCAGCAGGCTGACGGTGAGCGGCTTCAGGCGTGTGCTTTTTCTGCCACAACGCGCTGCCCGAAAGGTGAGCGCAAATGGCACCGATGACCATCGAACCGCCGATGAACACGGCGGCTTTCAGCCAAGGGGGCACGTCATCGGGCGGAATCAGGTGCTCGACGAGCGTGGGCGGCGCGCTAGCCGCAGCACGCGCCCAGTCGGGCGCGTCGGGCGGGGAGGGATCGTCGCCACCACCGCGGAACAGCAGTTCGGCGAAGCCGATCGTCGGTTTGTCACCCGAGGGAGCACCGCCGGTGGTGAGGGCGAACGGCGAACGCAGCGAATCAGAGGCAAGCGGCGCGGAAAACTCGCGCTGCACACCGGATTTGGCGATGGGGATGGTTTTGGACCGTGACTGCAAGCCAACACTCACCGCAGCTTCCGTGCCGCCCGCGCGGACCGTCTCCGGTTTGACGAGGTCGTAATGCTGAATGATGCGCGCATAGCGGGCCAGGAAGTCGCCGCGCTGGCCGGGCTTCGCGGTCGCAAGTTTCGCGATTTCCTCATCCAGCAGGCGGGCGACGGTTTCACGCTCACGCGCTCCGCCCTCTGGCTCCGCATGGACGCCCACGGGCGATTCGAGGCCGAGCAAAAATTTGCACAAAGCCGCCAGCCAACTGGCGTGCCATGCCGTGGTGACGGTGCCAGCGCGTGGCGGCGGCAGCAGCACGGCGGGGTCTGTGCCACGCCCGGACATGGCGGCGAGCGTGGGATGCGCGCGCACGATGATGTTGAACGCGGTCCACTCGTTGAGCTTGGAGACGAGCAGCTTCGTGCTGCGCGAGTCCTCGCGGGCGAAGCCGGTGAGCAGGAAAATGTCCTCCAACCGCAGCTTGCAAGCGGGCAGCGCGGTGTGGTCGAGCTGGGTCAGCGCGGTGTCGAGTCCGGCGAGCACGAGGTAGGCCTCCTGCACATCAAGGCAGCGCCGTTCGCGCATCAACTCGGCGAGGTTGATGCCCTCCACGACCTCCTCGGCCAGACAGGTGATGTCCTCGGCCTCATTGACGAGGGCGAGGGTGATGAGGCCGGAATTGTCCCGCTGCCGGGTGATTTTAAAGGCGTCATTCTGGACCTCCTTCATGCGTGGGCAGGTGATGCGCGAGGGCGGCACCTCTTCGATGAGCACCGGCCGTCCGGTCTTGGTCAGCGTGCCCCGCATGCTGTAGGGGCTGGCCATGTCGAGGCGCTGGCTTTGAATGCGCACGAGATTGACGAGTCCGCGCGCGACCTCCTGATAGCTGGCGAGCAGCGGTGCCAGCAAGGCACGCGGCTTCTGCGCGGTCGGGATCTCGCCAGAAAGAGCTTCAGGCGCGAGCTTCTGCAAACTCGCGCGCAGCTCGCGCATGGCGGCGATGACACCGACGCCCGCGCTGGAAAGGCAGGCTGCCAGCAGCTCGGCAAAATCAGCCGCAGGCAGTAGGTGATCCGCCAAGGTGGGACCACCGCCACCCTGCTCGGCCAGGAAAGTGCGGAGAAACCGCGCCTGCTTCTCAAAGCTGGTTTTCAACGCACGTTTCTTGCTCGCACTGTTGTCCAGCACTCGATAGTCCGCCGCCAGCACCTGCACGGCCTGCGGCGCGGTTTGCACCACGCGAAAACTATCCAACGGCGCTTCCGTGAGGAATTCACCGCGCTCGCACACTGCCACCGCCGTTTCCAGCGCCCGGCAGGCGAGCATGATCGCCAGCCAGCCGGGCAGTTCCTGCTGCCGAGCCAGGTAGCCGCGCAGCACCTCGCCATCGACGTTGTTGGTGATGTAAAAGGGGTTCCCCTCGTCCTCGCCGCACTCGATCATTCGCGCCAGCGCCGGATGACCGCGCTGCTGCAGCGCCTTGCAGGCCTCCTCGAAGGCTACGCGATTCGCCAGCGGCTCCAGCAGCACATGGCAGTGGACGTATTCAAAACGCTGCACGTCAAAGGCCAGCACCGCCACCTGCTCGGCATTACGCACCAGCTCGACGTTATTGCCGTCGGCGTCCTGAACGATTTGATAATGCCTGAATAGACTCGGCTCCGACATGGGGGCGTTGTGGGGGATGGGGAATCGCAACTATCCCGCCATGCGGCGGATGTTCAAGCCGGGGTTTCCGATGCGACAGGCAAATTCACCGCGTCGGCTTCCACGCCGCGATGGCATCGGGCGATCTGGCTTTCATGCCGAGGCGCTGGGTGGTGAACTCGTCGGGCAGGAGGATTTCGGTGGCGGAACCGAGGGTGAGCGCGCCGACGAAGTGTGTTTCCGTGCGCTCAGCGGACTCGGCCAGCCAGGCGAAGGCGCGGTGGTAGAGGCTGAGGAAGGCATCCACATAGGGCGCGATGCAGTCGGAGGTTTGGGAGGCCATGTTCAAGCCGATGGTTTTCATGCTGGGGGCGTCGAGCGAGGTCATCGACACGCCGGGCATCTCGGGCAGCGGCGCGGGCAGCAGATGCTGGTTCAAGGAGATTTTTCTGCCGTCCTCAGTGAAAGGATAGGGCGCGCCATCCATGGCGGCAACAATCTGGCGCACGAGGTTGAGCATTTTCGGCACGACGGACTGCAAGGCGGTGAGGAAGGCGCTGGGGTCGTCCACATTGGCGAACTTTGCGCCGAGAGTTTGAAAAGCGAAGAAGGTAGTGAGCAGCTCGCGGAAGGAGGGCAGCGCCCCGGCCATGGCTTCGTAGATCGTGACCCAGGCGGCGAGATCGCCACGGCGGTGG
>JBDNIB010000196.1:0-6702 GCA_041688535.1 Prosthecobacter sp. | reverse complement strand
CGGCTAGCACGTTCGGAGTTCTCCAATTCATCCAGCTCCGTCGTTGCGGCACGCCATTGCCGCCAAGCGTCCTGGTATTTGCCCAACGGCTCCTCAATGCCAGCAAACTTGTCCAGCATCTCGAGCTGCCGCTCCCGCGAGTTCAGCGACTGATGATCATGCGGCCCGTGCAGGTCCACCAAGAACTCGCCGAGGCTCTTCAGCACCTGAATCGTCACCGCCGAGCAGTTCACAAACTGCTTATTCGCGCCGCTGGTGCTGATCGTGCGCTTGATCAGCAGCTCGCCATCCTCACAAGGCTCCAATCCGGCCTCTTCAAGTACCGCATCAATCGCCCGCGTGTCCGCAAGATGAAAACTCGCCTCCACCGTGCAGGCGTCCTGCCCATTCCGAATCAATGAGCGATCCGCCCGCTCCCCCAGGATCAGTTTCAAAGCACCCACGATGATGGACTTCCCCGCCCCCGTCTCCCCCGTCACCCCGACGAGGCCCGCCGCCAGTTCCCAGGTGACATCCTCGACGAGGGCAAGATGGCGGATTTTGAGGAAGGAAAGCATGCGGTGGGGAAAGGGTGGCGGAGTATGGAAAGTCCTGGGCGTATTTCAAGACAGGCGCGGTAAATTCATCACCGTCCAAATCCAAACAGGGGCTGAAGTCCGTCTGCTCGAAATGGTGGTCCGCCGTCAGTGCCTCAGCGATTTTATGCTCATGAATGACCACGAAGGAAATACAGTCGGTGAGCAACCAATACTTGTCAGGACGGGATGCGTAGAGGCGCACGCCCTTTTGATAAGCCTCATCACTGCGCCGTGAGCTGGAAAAGCTCTGGCGGCAACGTGGTAGAGGCGCACGCCCTTTTGATAAGCCTCATCACTGGGTTTAACGACGGTGAAAGCAGGATCGTCCTCGATTCGCGCCAGCAAACCGGACGCCTCCTCCTGACGGTGGTGCCGCCGAGCGCGTTTGCCACCTCGGCAAGCACCCAACGTGTGGTCACGATGAAGTCATGGCTGTTTTCCACCCACGCCATCACCTCGTCATGCCTTGCATCATCACGATCCAGCCAGGCGATGAAAAACCAGGCATCTGCAAAGATCGCGGTCATCACGCCCGGCTCTTGGGAAGTCCGTAAAGATAGTGTTCATGGTTGTCCGCGAGATCGCCGATGCCACTGCCCGCCGCTCCAGTCAGATCTTTGAACCTCGCCGCTAGCGTTGGCCTAGAGATGTTCTTGGTCGTGATGATGACCTCCGTCTGGTCCTCCAGATGCACGCCTTCGGGCAGCTTGATCGTGTCATTGATGACGGTGGCGGTGATGCTCATTGCAGCATGGGTGCCACCCAGCCAGCTCGCCCGCAACTGCCCAGATGCTCATGCACCACGAGGCGATCTTCCGCTCCAAGCCTTGAAAGCTCGGGAAAAATGCGCGGCGGATTTGTAGCCGAGCTCGGCGGCCACAGCTTTCACCAGGGCGTCCGGCTGACGCAGTTTGATCGCCGCTTGAGACAGTTTCAGCCGTGTGAGGCAGGCCAGCGGGGTCTCGGTGTCGTAGCGCTGAAATAACCGGGTGAAATACGCTGCCGAGACGTGGCTGGCCTTCGCCGCCTGCTCGATGCTGCTCAACACCGGGTAATTGCGCAGCAGATGGCCACGGCAGCGCAAGTAGGTGGCGTAAGCTGGGTCGATTTTCGTCGTGACTGACTGTCGGCTGTCCGCGCAGAGCACCAAGGCATGCTCCAGCGCCGCGCAAGACGCCCGCAGGCCGAAACGACCGCCACGCAGCGCATGATCAATCACCTCCTCCAGCAGCGAAACCACGCGTGAGGCGTCCGCCACGCGCAAAACACTGCCTGCCGAGAGATCAAGATCGAGCATCAATTGCACCGCCCGTTTGCCGGTGAAATTGAAAAAATACTTCACCAGCGGTTCGTCTGCCGCGCTGCGGATGACGTGCGGCGTGCTGGAGTCGAAAAAGAAGGCGTGCCCGGCCTCTATCTCGTGTTTTCGATTCGCCAGCGTGACGCTGCCGTGACCGCGTGATACGAACTCGAAGGCCAGAAAGGGGAAATCCTGCCGATCCACGATGAAATCCGGTGCGCCCCACTCACAGCCGCCACCCACCAGGCCCAGCGTCGCGGCATCGAGCTGGCGCTCCTGCCAGTCTGGCAGGAAAAAGCGCCGGGTGCGCATCACCTGCGTCGAAAAGTAGTCGGCGTGGTCGGTGGCAGGCATGCGGAGAGCATGCCGAGTCAGTCAAGAATCGTCAAGCGAGTGCCAAGGATCGGCAGAACACTCGGTTTGCGTTTGCCGGGAGCCGCCGTTGGTTCAGTGCATGTCCCAACCTCTTCGCGGCATCATCCCGCCTCTCGTCACTCCGTTGCGTGATCGCGACACTCTCGATACCGCAGGTCTGGAAAAACTCATCGAGTATCTCATCAGCGGCGGCGTGTCCGGCCTGTTCATCCTTGGCACCACCGGCGAAGGGCCGAGCCTGAGCTATCGCCTGCGGCGCGAATTGATCGAGCGCACCTGCAAACAAACGGCAGGACGCATTCCGGTGCTCGTGGGCATCACGGACACCGCGTTCACCGAGAGCGTGAACCTCGCCAAGCACAGCGCTGACGCCGGAGCGACGCATGTCGTGCTCGCCCCGCCGTATTACTTCCCCGCCGCACCGCCGGAGATGCTCGAATATGTGCAGGACCTCGTCGCTGAGATGCCGCTGCCGTTGTTCCTCTACAATATGCCCGGGTTGACGAAGGTGAGCTTCGAAATCGACCTCGTGCGCCGTGCTCTCGACCTGCCAGGCGTCTGCGGTGTCAAAGACAGCTCCTGCGACATGATTTATTTCCATCGTCTGATCGAAGTGGCGAAACAGCGCACTGACTGGAGCGTGCTCGTCGGCCCGGAGGAACTCACCGCCGAGGCCGTGCTGCTCGGTGGCCATGGCGGCATCAATGGCGGTGCCAATCTGCATCCCAAGCTCTACGTCGAGATGTATCAGGCGGCGGCCGCGCAGGATTTGCAGCGCACCCGTGAACTGCATGCGCAAGTCATGCAACTCGCCGGCAGCATTTACACCGTCGGCAGGCACAAATCGGCCATCATCAAAGGCATCAAGTGCGGCCTGTCGCTCCTCGGCATCTGCGAGGACCACATGGCCGAGCCGTTCCATCGCTTCCGCGAGCCGGAGCGTGCGATCATTCGTGAAAGACTCGCAACCTTGGGTTTGGTTCCCTGATTTTTTAACCACGGAATACACTGAATACACGGAAAACTGCTCCGGATTCTATTTCTGTGTATTCTGTGTATTCCGTGGTTGTAAATTCTTCACCTCCCTTTCCGCCCATGAATCCTAAATTGATCTATCCCGAAGAGAGCTTCGCCATTCGCGGGTGTCTTTTCGAGGTCTATCGGAACAAGGGCGCAGGTTTTCTGGAGCCAGTTTATCAGGAATGTCTGGAGCTTGAGTTCCGGCTGGCGGGCCTGCCGGCCATCTCTCAACCACGACTGCAACTCGACTACAAAGGAACACCACTGAAGACCGAATACATCCCGGATTTCATCTGCTACGACAAGATCATCATCGAATTAAAGGCGGTGAAAGAACTGACGGATGCGCATCGTGCGCAAGTTCAGAACTACCTCAAGGCCACCGGCTTCAAGCTCGCCTTCCTGGTCAACTTCTGCCACCACCCGCTGATCGAAATCGAGCGCATCGTCCTGTGAATTTTTAACCACGGAATACACTGAATACACGGAAACCAATCCATTTTATCCCCAGACCAATCATGCAACCACTCTCCCTCATCCTTCCGTGTATTCTGTGTATTCCGTGGTTGTCTCAAGCTGATCCCATCGTGAAAACCGAATTCATCTACGACACCGGCCCGTATCCGTCGATTCATGCCACCACCATCGTCGAAACGCCCACCGGCATGGTCTCCGCATGGTTCGGCGGCACGGCGGAGAAGAATCCCGATGTGTGCATCTGGGTGTCGCGTCTGGTCGATGGAAAATGGACGGAGAGCATTGAGACTGGCAACGGCGTGCAGCCAGACGGCACGCGCCACCCGACATGGAATCCCGTGCTGTTTCAGCCGAAAGGCGCGCCGCTGATGTTGTTCTACAAAGTCGGCCCCGACCCACGCCTGTGGTGGGGCGAACTCAAAACATCCGATGACGGCGGCAAAACCTGGTCTGCCGCGCACAAGCTGCCCGAGGGCATTTATGGCCCGATCAAGAACAAACCCGTGCAACTCCCGAACGGCGACCTGCTTTGCCCCACGAGCAACGAAACCGACACCAAGCCCAGCGCCTGGGCCATCTACTTCGAGCGCAGCTCCGACCTCGGCAAAACATGGACACGCACCGAACTGCTGCATGACGGATTTATCGTCAGCGCCATTCAGCCGAGCATTCTCTTCCTCGGTGGCGACAAACTGGAAGCCGTGGGCCGCACGCGGCAGGGGAAGGTCTTCCAGATCACTTCCGATGACGCTGGAAAGACCTGGGGTGAGATTTCGCTGACCGATTTACCCAATCCCAACTCCGGCACCGATGCCGTCACGCTCGCCGATGGCCGCCATCTGCTCATCTACAACCACACCGCACGCGGTCGCAGTCCGCTGAATCTCGCCGTCAGCAAGGACGGCAAGACCTGGGAAGCAGCGCTGGTCTTTGAAGACGAACCGAAGAAGGAATTCAGCTATCCCGCGATCATTCAAACCAGCGACGGCCTCGTCCACATCACCTACACGTGGAAGCGCCAGAAGGTGAAGCACGTCGTCCTTGATCCCGCCAAACTCACCACGAAGCCCATGGCAGACGGCCAGTGGCCGTAGCTTCGATTGGCAATCGAAGCCGTCCGGCCCATGATTCGATTGCCAATCGAATCTACACAAACTCATGAACGCATGCCTACGACTCATCCTTTTATCGCTGTTCGCACTGCCGGTCTCCGCTCAAGACGTCCTGCCGAAAACAGCCGAGATATTCGAGGTCGATGGGCGCAAAGCCTTCCTCTATGCCGCACCCAAGCCCGCTGCAGGCAAGCAGTGGCTCTGGTATGCACCGACCTTGAACGGTGTCTCGCTCTTTGGCCGGAAAATGTATTTCGAAGCCCTGATGAAAGCGGGCATCAGCATCGCGGGATACGATCTCGGTGAAGTGCGCGGTTCACCCGCCAGCACGGCGAAGTTCACGCTGTTCTATGACGAGATGGTGAAGCGCGGCTATTCCGCCAAGCCGATTCTGCTCGGCCAAAGTCGAGGCGGCGTGATGACGCTCGCGTGGGCTTTCCGAAATCCGGGCAAGCTGAAAGCATGGGTGGGCATCTATCCCGTGTGCAATCTCGCAAGCTGGCCGCTGCGGAACTCCAAGGCGCAGACGCTCGCCGATTTCGCCATGCCCGAGGACCAACTCGTCGCCAGACTGAGCGAATTCAACCCTGTGGATAATTTGAAGAGCCTGATCGCGAGCAAGGTGCCGATGTTCGCCGTGCATGGCGACTCCGATGTTGTGGTGCCCTACGAGTTGAACACTGGCCTGCTCAAAGAGCGCTACGAAGCGGGTGGCGGTTCGATCCAAGTGAGAATCATTCCCGGCGAAGGCCACAAGGTTGGCCCATCGTTTTTCGAGTGCCCAGAACTGATCGACTTCGTGCTGGCGCATGCCAAGTAGCTTCGATTGGCAATCGAAGCCTTCCGACCCATGATTCGATTGCCACTCGAATCTACAAAGCCATGAAAACACTGCTCACCACCCTGATCTGCCTCGTCAGTTTAACCGCCTTCGCCGACGAGAAACCTCTGGCCGCCGTTCAAGCCGCCGACGATGCCCGTTTGCCGGCCATGAAATCCGCAAGCCGCGACAAGCTCGAAGCCATCTTCTCCGACGATCTTCGTTACGCCCACTCTTCCGGCGTGGTGGACACCAAAGCCTCGTTCATCGACGCGCTAATCAAGGGCACCACGAAGTATCTCAGTGTGGATTATGAAGAGCGGAACTTCACGTTTCCGGCACCCGGCATCGCACTCATGACAGGCCGCGCCAAATTCAAGATCGGCACGCCCATCGGCGAGATCGATCCCACGCTCGCCTTCCTCGCCGTCTGGCGGCTGGAGAACGGTCAGTGGCGCTTTTTGTCATGGCAGTCCTGCAAATTAACGCCGCCGGAGGCGAAGTAGCTTCGATTGGCAATCGAAGCGATGCATCAAGATCCCCTCATGCCGGTTCAAGATTCGACATCAACTGCCGACGAATGGCGGATAGATCGCGCCATTGACGGGGCGTTTGCAAATAGTCGCCACCCAACCCGATTCGAGTCTCGGCCGAGTCCACCATGAAGTCGCTCCTCCTCATCCTCCTATTCGTCACGATCAGCAGGGCGGAGCGACCGAACATCCTGCTCATCGTCGCGGATGATCTCGGCTTCTCGGATCTTGGCTGCTATGGCGGCGAGATCGACACGCCAAATCTCGACCGGCTGGCGAGTGAGGGCGTGTGTTTCGCGCAGTTTTACAACTGCGCGGTGTGTAATGCCACGCGCGCTTCGATGCTCACGGGACTGCATCCGCGCTTTGGCGGCAGGACCATGTGGCGCGATGGCATGGTCACGACGGCGGAGGTGCTACAGGCCGCTGGCTACACGACGACGATGAGCGGAAAGTGGGATCTAGGCGGCGAACCCACGCGGCCTAT
>JBDNIB010000022.1:0-5007 GCA_041688535.1 Prosthecobacter sp. | reverse complement strand
CCGTTTGCTTCAGGATCGCTTCGGCGGCTTTCGCGTTCGCGTCGTCGGAAACGAAGGTCTTGGCCGCTAGCGGAGCTTCACCGGCTTTTTGACCGAAAGCATAAACGCGGCCCGTGGTCGTGCTGGTAACCAGATGACCGTCGGCAACGGCCAGACCGCGCGTTTCGCCGTCCACGGCGGCTTTCCAGGTCTGTTTGCCCGTTTCCGTGTCGATGGCGATCACCTCGCCCGCGCCGCCTGCGAACAGGGTTTTTCCCGCGATGATCAAGGCCGATTGATGCGGCGATTCGAGCGTCCAGAGCACGCCCGCATCGGCGAACGAAGCCAGATCGGCTTTGTGTTTCGCGCTTTCGTCCTGCTTCGCTTTGTACTCCAGACGCAGCGGCTCGTACTTGGCGGCGACGGCAACCAGTTCGGCCTGCGCCTTCGCGAAGGCCGCAGGATCGTCCTTCACCTTGCGCGCAGCGGCTTCGGCGGCCTGCAGCTTCTTCACCTCGGCGAGCGCGGGATGTTTTTTCAGATCCGCGCTGATCTTGGCGATCGCCATTTCGTGGCCGTGGCGGACGCGGGTGCCCTCGGCGTGCTTCACGCGGTTCACGGCGGTGATTTTGGTGCCGTTGGCCATGTAGGCCATGTCACCGACCAAAGTCATCTGCGTGCCAGCGAACCAGCCGAAGCCAGTTTTCTGCTTCTGCTGATCGAGCGCGAGGATGTGATGCTCGCCGACCGCGTAGATTTGATCGTCCGCCAGGAAGGCCTGTGTGCCGCCGATCTGGCCGCCAGCATCGCCGCGCCAGCTTGGCTCCGCCTTGGTGATGGGTTCGCCCGTTTTGCGATTAAACGACACTGCGAGCGCCCGGCCCGAGGGCACAAAGAGAAGGTCTTTCGTCGCGAGCAGGTAGCCCTGCGGCGAGAGATCGTTGCGACCGGCGTCCGTCTCGCTGATCGCGTCGTTTTTCCAGATGACTTTGCCAGTGGCTGCCTCGACCGCGTAGATGTACACCTTCTCATGAGGGAACACACCTGCGCCGAAATAGGCGATGCCATCGTCCACCAGCAAACCCGTGCGAACCGGCCAGCGCGAGATCATGCGGCCACGCGCGAGGATGCGCTCGTCATGCGGCCCGGCGCGGAGTTTCCACACGAGCTTGCCGTTCGCCGCATCAAGGCAGTAGGCGTAGCCGTCATCCGAGCCGATGAAGACTTTGCCATCCGCCACCGTCGGCGCGAGACGCACGGGTGCGTTCGTGAAAAAGGACCACACATCCTTGCCGCTCGCTAAATCACGGCAGATCACACGTCCATCGACCGAGGAACCGAAAAACACTTTCCTATCGCTGATGGCGACATGAAACACGTCATCGAAGCGGATGCGGTTCAGCGTCACATGTCCTTCGAACACGCGGCCATCTTCACCGGCCCAGGCCATCTGCGGCGCAGTGGGTGATTCGAAGGTCCATGCGGGTTGCAGCGGGACTTTGATCTCCTCTGTCGTCGCGCCGACGCGGGAAGCATCGTGCAGATAAGTGGGCCAGTCAGCGCTGGCGGTGGAGAGGGCGAGGAGGAAGAGGAGCGGGCGCATGGTCGAACTAAAACGCATGCTCAGTGGCGAATTCATCCAAGCGAGTGCGTATTGTCAGACATCCATGCCACGCCGTTTCATTGTCATTTTCCTTCTCGCTGCCACCTCCGCCTTCGCGTGTTCTGTTCCCGTGTTTCGTTATGCCTTGGAGCATTGGGCGGCGGATGCGTATCGCGTGACGATGCCGAAAGGGACGAAGCTGGTGGGAAATTTCAACGTCACGGAGGCCGACACGCGCAAAATTGAACTGCGGCAGCCGCTTTCGATGCGCAATGACGAGGTCATTTGGTCGGCTGACTACAGCGAGGCTAATGCGAAGCTGCTGGAGGATTCGCCGACACGTCAGCAGATCGCCGAGCATCTCGCGAATGGTGAGAGCGCGGTGTGGGTGCTGTTGGAAAGCGGGGACAAGGCGAAGGACGACGCGGCGGTGAAATTTCTCGATGAACGTCTCGAATACCTCGCTGGAGTGATGTCACTGCCCGCGCTCGACGCGCAGGATATCAAGAACGGCCTCGTTTCGATTCCCGGCGACGGCCTGCGCCTCGCATTTTCCACGCTGCGTCTGAAACGCGATGATCCGGCCGAGAACGCCTTCGTCGCGATGATGTTGGCGAGTGAGCCGGATCTGCGCGATCTCAATGAACCGATGGCATTTCCGATTTTCGGACAGGGCAGGGTGCTCTATGCGCTCGTTGGCAAAGGCATCAAAGTGGAGACAGTGGATCGTGCCGCGCAATTCCTCATCGGCTCATGTTCGTGTCAGGTGAAGGAGCAGAACCCCGGCGTGGACATCGTGATGGCGGTGGATTGGAAAAAGATGGTCGCGGATCAAACGCTGCCGGGCCAGGTGCTGCCGGAACTGAGCGAGATCGCCGACCTGCTGCCGCAGACGGTGAAGATCGAAGCTGAAGTGCCTGCTGCGGAAGCCGCTCCCACCTGGACACCGAAGCAAAAGATGCTCATGACGGCGGGACCGGTCGTGGTTCTGGCGTTCATCGCCTTGATCGGCTTTTTGGTCCGAAGGAATGGACGACGGCCCGGTTGAGGCTACACTCGCGACGCATGCGATACGCGATTCTCCTCTTCACTTTGTTTCTAGGCGCGAGCTTTGCGCAGGAAGCGCTGTCTCCGGCACAATCGAAAGCGCTCTATGAAAAAGCCGACCGCGCGTTGAATGACGCCTGGACGGCGGCGAAGCAGGCGCTGTCTGAGTCGGAATTCAATGCGCTCAAGGAATCCCAGCGCGCGTGGGTGGAGCATCGCGATTATCTGGCCCGCTCACCGCAATACACTGGGGCGGCAACGCAGGGTGAGCTGTCGCTGAATGCGCCGGAGTATTTCGAAGCCGCTGCCGGATTGGCGGAGATGCGCACCGCGTGGTTGCAGGGCCTCATCCGCTCAGCCGCCGATGATTCGCTCACGGGCGTGTGGACGGACAGCTATGGTGGCCGCATTGACGTGGTGGAGCGCGAGGGACATCTGCATTTCATCATGGAGTGTGTGCGCGGCCCCACCTCGCATATTGGCGGGCTGGCGGGCATCGCGGTGTGGAATGAAACGATTGGCTGGTTCACTGACAAAGGCCGCGACAAGGACAAGACCGCCGAAACCAACCTCAGCTTCGCACTGCGCGGACGAAAACTCGAAGTGATCGGCGCGAACACTGGCTACTACCACGGCGCGCGGGCTTACTTTGATGGCGCTTATGTCAAAGTGCAGGTATTGAATGCCAAGGCGCAGGCCAAGGTGGGCAATGCGGCCAAAACAGGCGAATTGCCCGAACAATAGAGACACCCATGCACGCCGCCGGCCCCAAAAATCCACTTCATGGCATCACTTTGCAGATGATCGTCACACAGCTTGTTGATCATTATGGCTGGGAGATGCTTGGTCGCATGGTCCCGATCAACTGCTTCAATTGGCAGCCCAGCATCAAGTCGAGCCTCGTCTTTTTGCGTCGCACAGATTGGGCGCGCGCGAAGGTCGAGGCGTTGTATCTGGATTCGCTGCCCGATATGCAGCCGCAGGCAGCGGACGAGACGCAGACAGCGGATGAGCCGCCGGCAGAGAGTGATCCCGGCGTTTGCTGAAGCAGCGTCAGAGTCGCTCCACCTGCTTCAAGTGATCGGGCGGCGGATGCTCCGCATCCACATCATGCACTTCCACGATCCGGCCGTCATCCATGCTGGCGATGCGGTTGGCGTGATGAAAGATGCGGTTGTCATGCGTCACGATGAGCACGGCCCGGTCCTGCCCGCGTGCCACATGCTCGAACAGTTCCATCACCACATGTCCGTTTTTCGCGTCGAGCGCGGCGGTGGGTTCGTCGCAGATGATGAGTTTCGGCTCATGCACCAACGCGCGCGCAATCGCCACGCGCTGCTGCTGACCACCGGAGAGTTGGGAGGGGCGGCGTTTCGCCAGATCGGCTAGGCCCACTTGGTCCAGCACTGCCCGTGCGCGTTTTTCCGCCCGCGCCGCAGACACGCCCTGAATGAGGAGCGGCACGCTCACATTCTCCGCGCAGGTCAGAGTGGGGATCAGATTGAAGGACTGGAAGATGAAACCGATGTTGCGTGCGCGGAACTGGGTGATCGCACCCTTCGCCATCCGCCGCAGATCGTGGCCCAAGACCTCCAATTCCCCGGCGTCTGCGACCAGTGTGCCGGCGATGATGCTGATGAGTGTCGTGTTCCCGCAGCCGGATGGTCCCACCAGCATGGTGATGTCACCACGCCGAACCTCTAGGTCGATGCCTTTCAGCACCTGCAAGCGCGAACCACCATCGCCAAAACTTTTGGAGATGCCTTTGACACAGGCAGCGAGCTGATGCGTGACGTTCTCGGTCATGCGGTGTTCGATCAGGCGGATTACAGCCGGCGCAGGCCATCCTCCGTCATCGGAGTGGGAATCTCGGCGTCGATGGCATCAATTCGAGCCAGTGTCTCCGCGTTGAGGATGAGGTCAGCGGCTTGCAGGCTTTCCTCCAACTGCGCGACGGTGGTGGCACCGACGATGGTCGAGGCGACGAAGTCATGCTGTCTGCTCCAAGCGAGCGCCAGCGCGGTGACGCTCACACCGAGGTCGGCGGCGATGACCTGGAGGCGGGCAGTGGTTTCGAGCGAGCGTTCGTTGACGAAGCGGGCGGCCATGCGCTGCTGGCGTGGGCCGCCGTTTTGGATGTAGTCGGTGAAGCGTGCGCCTTTGGGCAAGGCACCGTCGTTGTATTTGCCGCAGAGGACGCCGCCACCGAGCGGGGAGTAGGGCAGTAGGCTGACGTTTTCCTTGCGGCAGACTTGGGCGAGTTCGCTCTCGCAGCGGCGGTTGATGAGGGAAAAATTATTCTGCACCGAGGCCATGCGGGCCAGACCGTGCTTCTCGGCCTCCCAGAGATTTTTCATCACGCCGTAGCAAGTTTCGTT
>JBDNIB010000195.1:0-2094 GCA_041688535.1 Prosthecobacter sp. | reverse complement strand
TATCTCGACCACAATGCCACCATACCGGTCCTGCCGGATGTTCGCGAGGCGATGCTTCCCTATCTGGCAGAAGAATGGGGCAATCCTTCTAGCAGCTACCGCTTTGGCTCACATTTGAAGTCGAAGATTGAAGCGGCGCGCGAGCAAGTGAGTGATCTGATTGGTTGCAAAACTCCGCGCGAAGTTCTCTTCACCAGCAGCGGCACCGAGAGTAACAATGCAGCACTCCATGCCGTCATCCATAACTCTGCAAAGACGCACATCATCACGTCGCAGGTCGAGCACTCCTCCGTGCTCAGTTACTGCCGCTTCTTGGCAGAGTATCGCGGCTACCGCATCACTTATCTGCCGGTGGATCGTGAAGGTTTGATCTCTCTCGCAGACCTGGAGGCCGCTTTCGAATCGCGTACTGCCATTGTCTCCCTCATGTGGGCCAACAATGAAACCGGTGTCCTTTTTCCCGTCGAAGAAATCGGCCAACTCTGCCGCAGCCGTGGCGTGCCCTTTCACTGTGATGCCGTGCAGGCCGTCGGCAAACTGCCAATGAAGGTCAAAGACATGCCCATCGACTACCTCTCCCTCACGGGTCACAAGCTCGGTGCTCCCAAGGGCATCGGTGCCTTGTATGTGCAGAAGAACGCTCCCTTCGTGCCCTTCATGCATGGCGGTCATCAAGAGCGTTCGCGACGTGGCGGCACGGAGAATGTCGCCAGCATCGTCGGCCTCGGCATCGCTGCAGCTCATGCGCTCAAGAAGCTACCGAAGTATGACAGCAGCGTCCGGCCGCTGCGGGATGCCTTGGAGCAAGGCATCCTCACCACCATCCCGAACACCGAACTCAACGGCCACGCCACCCAGCGCCTCGCCAACACCACCAACATCACCTTTCACGGCATCGAGTCCGAGGCCCTTCTTCTGCTGCTCGATCAGGCCGGCATTTGCGCCAGCAGCGGCTCCGCGTGTCTCGCCGACTCGCCTGCTCCCTCTCACGTCATCGCCGCCATGAAGCCGGGGAAAGCCGCGCGGCAGAGCGTGCGTCTGTCCCTCGGAGGCATGATCACATCGGGTGACATCCAACAGGTGATCACGCGATTATCGCAGGTTGTCACGACCTTGCGAGGCTGACGCACCCAGTTCTCGACAAACCATCTCTCGTTCGTATTCTCCCAGCATGAGCATCGCCCTACCTCCTGCTCTCGGTAATCTGGTTGAACGACTGCTCAGCACCGGACGCTATGCAGACGAAGGAGATGTCGTGAGGGAGGCGCTGCGCGTGCTTGAGCACCAAGAGTTCGATGAATCACCGGCCTTGGAGGCCACCGTGCTGGAGGGTGTGCGTTTGGCGCACGTTCCCTACGATGCTGCGGTGCTCGACCGCATCCGTCAGAACGCAAGAGCGCAGTCCTGAGCCTGCCCTTCGCATCCGGCACTCGACAATTCCAATCTCACCGGATAACATCCTCTCATGACCTCGCTCGCGATCCAGATTCCTGACGAATTGAACCAGTTCGTGCTCTCTAGCGTCCAGTCCGGCGGCTATCACAATGCCGACGAGTTTTTTGTGAGTGTTTTATCCACATTCAAAGAACAGGTCGAATCACCGTTGACCAAAGAAGAGTCAGCCAAGCTCGATTCGCTCCGTGCCGACATCCAACATGCTGTCGAGCAGGCGGATCGCGGGGAGATCATTCGTGACTTCGACATGGCGGCCTTCCTCGTCGAGCGCCACCAAGAGCACGCCGCGCACCAGACGGCCTAGCTTGTCATGCCACGAGTGGATCTCACCCTTGATGCCCAATCGGATCTCAAGGAGATCTGGGACTACATCGCCCAAGACAGCGTGCTTCAGGCGGACAGACTTTTCGCCCGCTTCTCACTCAAGTTCGACCATCTGGCCTGCCACCACGGGCTAGGCCGGCCACGTCCTGAACTCGCTTCCGACTGCCGTAGCTAGAGCCTGTCCCAAAGGCGGGCGTTTTTCAATCGGGGCGTTTTCCGCGAACTTGCGGAGATTTTCGAGCGGCATGATGGCCTTCTCTTGGCTGCTTGACGACCTCTTCGTGGCTCTCTGATGTTCGCGGCGGTCTTTTTTCG
>JBDNIB010000194.1:0-3863 GCA_041688535.1 Prosthecobacter sp. | reverse complement strand
CGATCACCAAGGCCATGGATGCCCGTCCTGAGCTCAAGCTGGCTTGATCTCAGGTTCCCTCGCCCTGCCTAGCGGGGAGAGGGTAAGGGTGAGGGGCCGCTCCGTTACACATCGCGATGCTCGAAGACCTTCAACGCGCCATCGTCAGCACCCAGGCGCATCTTGATGCGCTGCGCCACGAGCGCGGCCATTGGGAAGGCCGTCTTTCCAGCAGCGCGCTGTCCACTGCCACCGCCATCGTCGCGTTGGCGCTCGTGGATCGCGAAAAACACGCCGCGCATGTCAGCGCCGGCGCGCAATGGCTCGGCAACCATCAAAACGCCGACGGCGGCTGGGGTGACACCACGCTGAGCAAAAGCAACCTCTCCACCACGCTCCTCTGCTGGAGCGCCCTGCATCTCGGAGCGCGGATGCCCTCATCCGCATCTCAGGCAGGAATGCAAACGTCTGCGCCCGCTATCCACTCCGCCAACACCTGGATCACCGCCCACGTCGGTTCCCTCGCTCCCGAGGCCATCGCGAAGGCCGTCGTCGCCCGCTACGGGAAGGACAAGACCTTCTCCGTCCCCATCCTCATGCTTTGCACCCTGTGCGGCACCCTGGGGAAAGACGGCTGGCGCCACGTCATCGCGTTGCCCTTTGAACTCGCCGCCCTGCCGCGCACTTGGTTCGGTGCCATCGGCCTGCCCGTCGTCAGCTACGCGCTGCCCGCACTCATCGCCATCGGTTACACGCGCTTCAAAAATGCGCCGCCCGCCTGGTGGAATCCGCTGCGCTGGTTGCGCACGCTGACATGGCCGCGCATCCGCCCCATGCTGCAAACCTTGCAGCCCAGCAGTGGCGGCTATCTCGAAGCCACACCGCTGACCAGCTTCGTCACCATGGCCCTCGCCGGTACCGATCAGCTCGATCATCCCTGCTTGCCCCTCGCCGTCGAATTCCTCACGCAATCCATGCGCGAAGATGGCAGTTGGCCCATCGACACCAACCTTGCCACCTGGGGCACCACGCTCGCCCTGCGCGCCCAAGAAGGGAGCGCGGACACTCCTGCCCGCTCGGCTGCACTAACCTGGCTCCTCGGCCAACAATACCGCGAAATCCACCCCTTCACCAACGCCCCTCCCGGCGGCTGGGCCTGGACCGACCTCCCCGGCGGCGTCCCCGATGCCGACGACACCTCCAGTGCCCTCATTGCTCTCAAAAAATTGGGCCACAGCTGTGATCTCGCCATTCAGCACGGCATCACCTGGCTACTCGACCTGCAAAACCGCGACGGCGGCATCCCCACCTTCTGCCGTGGCTGGGGCACGCTGCCCTTTGATCGCAGCACGCCCGAAATCACCGCTCATGCCATGCTCGCATGGTGGACGTGGGTCGATGACTTGCCCGAGACACTGCAAGCCCGCATCGTCAAATCAACCGAACGCGCCTTCCTTTATCTGGAGAGTGTTCAGTCCCCGGGTGGTTCATGGATTCCCTTGTGGTTCGGCAACGAGCACACGCCCGATGAGTCCAATCCTGTCTATGGCACCGCGCAGGTCGTCAATCACCTCAGTGGTAGCCAGCAGCTTGCCGTTCTGTACGGTTTCTTGATCCAAAGCGGCCTCGAATACCTTCAAAGCGCCCAAGAACCCGATGGCTCCTTCGGGGGCGACCTCAATTCACCCTCCAGCATTGAAGAAACGGCCGTCGCCTTGCAAGCTCTCAGTAGTGCAGACAATCCTGTTCGCGAAAACGTGCATTCCGGCATTCAGTGGCTGATCACGGCCACCGAGAACGGCACCTGCTTTCCAACTGCTCCCATCGGCCTCTATTTCGCCCGCCTCTGGTATCACGAGCAGCTCTACCCCGTCATCTGGACTTTGAGCGCTCTGCAAGCCGCCAGAAAGCACGTCTAAATCATTCCTGTTCGACAGTGCTGGACACGTCCACGGGTAGTTCTCCCGCCACTTCCTTTTCGACGGGCTGCACCTTGATTTCGACGTTCACCGGCACCGCTCGTAGGCCTTCGATTATGCGCTGTAGGCGCTCGATCGTCACATCGGATAGCGTCGGCTTGCTCACGGCCTGCTCGATCTTTTCCAAACCGACCGTAAAGGCGTTCATGTGACCGGTGATACGATTGATCGGATCGTTTTCGCCTGCGCCGCCGGTGAGGAGGTTGCGTTTGAAGGTGCTCTTGATTTCGGTCCAGCGGGTGGTGTCGTCTTCGCTCGCGAGACCGTTGATTTCGCGCCACTTGAGCAGATTTGCCTCGGCCGCCTGGCTGAGCGTCTGCGCCTCACCGCGATAATGATCGGCGATCAGGCTCGCCACTTCGGCGTCGGTCATGAGCGGGAGGATCTTCTCCGCGATCTTGTTCATGTTGCGGTAGCTGCCCTGGAGCTTGAAGGGCGGCTCGGTGCGGTAGGCGTCCTCCATCGCGGCGCTGCTGACGTATTGCTGATTCACGCGCAGGATGATCTCGCGGACGTGCAGCAGCTTTTCCATGACGGCGATGCCTTCATTGACCTCTTCGGCGCTGTAGCTGCCTTCAAATTCAACACCCTCACGCGTGCCGGTCTGCGCGATCTTCAAAATGGCGAGCGCGTCGGCATGACTGCGCGCGGCGATGCGTGACAGAGTGGCGTTGCTGGTGAGGCTATTCTCGATGTAGCTGTCCTTAAAAACGCTTTCATGCCCGCCGAGGATGTCGCCGAGGTTGTAGGTGTCCGCGCGGTTCGCCAGCATGTCAGGCACCTGGAATTTGCCGCCGACCTCGGTGTAGGGATTGCCCGCCATGACCACGGCGACCTTGCGGCCGCGCAGGTCATACGTTTTGGCCTCGCCCTTGAACACGCCTTCGATTTTTCGTGTGCCGTCGCACAGGGAGATGAATTTCTGCAGGAACTCGGTGTTCGTGTGCTGAATGTCATCGACGTAGATCATGACGTTGTCGCCCATCTCGAAGGCGAGGTTGAGCTTCTCGACTTCCTCGCGCGCGCTGGCGTTGCGAGCCTCCGAGGGATCGAGCGAGGTCACATGATGCCCGAGCGCCGGGCCGTTGATCTTCACCAGCGTGATGCCGAGGCGGCTGGCGACGTATTCCATGAGCGTCGTTTTGCCATAACCGGGCGGTGAAATAAGCAGCAGCAGGCCCATGCGGTCCGTGCGCGTGTCCTTGCCCGCCGCGCCAAGCTGTTTGGCCAGATTCGCGCCAATGAGCGGCAAATAGACCTGATCAATGAGCCGATTGCGCACGAAGGAACTGAGAACACCCGCCTTGAACTGATCGAGCCGCAGCTCGCGTCGCCGCGTGTCGGCGAGGCGATGTTTGAGCGCCTGAAACGCCTCAAACGCGGGCACGACCTCGGCTTCGTAGCGTTGTAGGCGTGTCGTGAATTCGTGGTAGTCGAGTTCGAGCTTCGAGCCGGCGATGCGTGCATGCGCGCCGGTCAAACCGCTGATCGTGGAGCGGGAAGGCGCTTCCGTCGGCGTGGCGGCGGGCGGCTGATCGTTCGTCACGACCATCGCCGCTGCTTCGATGAGCACGCCGCGCTCCGCAGCCGCGTTGAGTGCCGAAATCCACTCCAGAGCGATCTCAAAGGCCAACAGCGGCTGCGCAGCCAGTGCGGCCAGCGTTTCCTCGAAATCCTTCGCGGCGCGTTTTGCGGTTAATTCTTTGCGAAAAGCGCGCAGCAGCTCCATCGCAACCACGGAGCGGGTGAAATACGTTTTGGACTGCAATTCGTCGCGTAGGCACGCGGAGATCTGGAGTGGCGTTGAGTCGTCGCTCAGACGCCACACGGTGATGCGCTTCGCGAGTTCGTCATCGACTTCCGCATTCGAAATGCCCAGCAAGTCACGCATGCGGCCCTTGGACT
>JBDNIB010000193.1:0-6729 GCA_041688535.1 Prosthecobacter sp. | reverse complement strand
CCTGCCCTACATGTTCCGCGTGCGCAGCACGGAGAGCGTGGAGCAGATCGGCCAGGTGTTCGATGACGAGCGCAAGGAGTTCAAACGTATCGCCCGCCGTATCGACAAGCAGCGCAAGGACGAGCGCGACCAGGAAGGGAAGGAGTTCGTGCCGTTCGAAGAGGACCCGGAGGCGATCAAACGCGAGTACGAGCTGGCGGGGGAAATTTACATCGGCCACCTGCGCTATGGCACCAGCGGTGACTTTGGCAAAGGCTGCCTGCATCCCTACATCCGCCGCAGCACTTGGCCCACGCGCACGCTGATGGTGATGGGCAATTTCAACCTCACCAACACTCGCGAGCTGAACCAGATCATGATGCAGCGCGGGCAGCATCCCGTCTTCGGCACTGATACGCAGAGTGTCATGGAGGAAATCGGCTTCCAGCTCGACGAGGCGCACACGAAATTGTACCACCAGATCCGCGACGCGGGCATGGCTGGTGACGAGATTCCAGCGCACATCAGCGAGCAGCTTGATGTGACCAGCGTGATCACCGAGTCCGCCACACGCTGGGACGGCGGCTACGCCATCGTCGGCGTGATCGGCAACGGCGATCTCTTCGCCATGCGCGACCCCAGCGGCATCCGGCCCTGTCATTACTTTGAAAACGACGAAATCCTCGCCATCGCCTCCGAGCGCGTGGCCCTGATGTCGGTGTTCGGCGTGTTTGAGGAGGACATCAAGGAGCTGCCGCCCGCCCATGTGGCCGTGGTCAAAGCGGACGGACGCATGAGCATCCAGCCCTTCACCACGCCGCGTGAGTTCATGCCCTGCTCCTTTGAGCGCATTTATTTCTCGCGTGGTAACGACTCGGACATCTACCGCCAGCGCAAAGCCCTGGGCGAGCAGCTTGTCCCGCAGGTCGTGCAGGCCATCGACAACGATTTCGAGCACACCGTGCTCAGCTTCATTCCGAACACCGCCGAGACCGCCTATTACGGCTTCCTCGACGGCCTGCGCAAAAGCCGCCGCATCGTCGTGAAGGACGCGCTCATGGCCATGCTTAAGAATGGCGAGATCGACGAGGCGAAACTCGACGACCTCGTGCTGCGCAACTGGCCGCGAGGTGAAAAAATCGCCCTCAAGGACATCAAAATGCGCACCTTCATCGCCCAAGAGAGTGGGCGTGACACGCTCGTCTCCGGTAGCTATGACATCACTTACGGCGTCGTCACGCCGAAGGATAACCTCGTCGTCATCGACGACTCCATCGTGCGCGGCACCACTTTGAAGAAAAGCTTGCTACGCATCCTCGCGCGCACCAATCCGCGCCGCATCATCGTCTGCTCCACCGCGCCGCAGATCCGCTATCCCGACTGCTATGGCATCGACATGGCCGAGCTGGGCAAATTCATCGCCTTCCAGGCCGCCGTGGCCCTGCTGCGTGAGCGTGGCATGTCGAACGTCGTGCCGGAAACGTACCGTGCCTGTAAGGCCGAGTTGAGAAAGCCCCGCGAGGAGATGCGTAACGTCGTGAAGGCCATCTACGCGCCATTCACTGACGAGGAAATCTCCGCCCGCATCGCCCAGATGATCAGCCCGGAGGAAACCCCGTGGCATGGCACTTTCGAGGTCATCTACCAAAACATTCCCGGCCTGCACAGTGCCTTCGGCGCTGAATACGGTGACTGGTACTTCAGTGGCGATTACCCGACACCCGGCGGCTACGCCGTGGTGAACCAATCGTTCATCTTCTACTGCGAGGCCAAGGACGGGCGGGCGCACGAGGTGCTGCTGTAAGGTGGTCCGCACAGTCCTCTGTGCGGTACTTCCATGGCACCCAAACCCCTGCGTCTTGTCAAAGGCCGTTCCAGCGCAAAACCCCACACGGAGTGTGCGGACCACTACGCCACACCGAAGGCGCACACCTCGTTCTTGTTCGCGCAGAGCCGCGTGAGGTGGAATTCGGCGCAGAGCGGCGGCGCTTCGCGTTTGAGCGTTTCAAGCAGTGGATACTCGTCGTTGCCCTTGAATTTGATCGTCACGATGAAGTTGCGCATGCGTTTCTCCCGCAGCCATTCGAGCAGCAGGTCGATGCTGCGTTGTGGCGCGGCGATGACATCGCATACGAGCCAGTCCACGGTCTGCGGCGGCTGGTATTTGAACGCATCGGCGGTTTCAAAACGCAGGCGCGGATGGCGCATCAAATCCTCACGCAGTTCGGAACGATCCACGGCGATGACCTGTGCGCCGCGTTGGATGGCGACGTAGCTCCAGCTTCCCGGTGATGCGCCGAGATCGACACAGGTCTGGCCACGCTCGATTTGGCGTCCCAACCGCTGCTCGGTCTCGACCAGCTTCGTGAAAGCACGCGAAGGCGCGCTTTTGTCATCCGCCAGCGGCACTTCGCCGCGTGGGAACGATGAAATCAAACTGCGATGCGCAAAAGCATGCGGCGCGATCGCGATGGAGATCCAGCCGGCCTCGGGAGACGTGAGAACGCACTGCACGAGGGATGTTTCGGGAGTGAAGGCAGCGGTGACGCCGGACTGCCCCTCACCTAACCTCTCCCCGAAGTTTGTTGTTGGAGGTTCAGTCAGTCCTTGGCGGGGAGAGGGATGCTGCTGTGCGTGTTGTGAAAACTTGGAGGCCTGCGAATGCTGCTCCCTCACCCCGCCCCAAACATGGTTGCTTTCAGTCGCTTGCAGCGGGGGGAGGTGAGGTGAGGGGACCTCTTTCACCAGCGACCGCAGCAGCCGTCTGCGCCGCTTTTTCAAGCGCTCCACGAGACGCGCCTGAATCAATTCACAGCGGTGTAGACCCGCCTTGCCCTCGCCATACTGCGGCCAAAGGTGCAGCCGCCAGGGCTGGTCGTCTGGCAAATGACCGGCGATGGCGTCAATGATGCGATCCGCCCAGGCATTGATCGAGGTGGACTGGACTGCGACGGCGTCTGGCAGGGTTTGCCGGGCGAAGGCGAGCCACCGGTCGTCCAGACTCACATCAGCGGTGAATCCGAGTTCGGCGACTTCATTTACCACCGCCGCAGGCGCATGGCGGCGCAGTTCATCTGCGAGGAACGGGGCGAAATCGGGATCGGCGAGGAAAAGATGCACGCTTGTCTCAAACGATCACGGTTTGATCGGCACGTTCTCCTTGAACGGCGACACCACGCCGAGCGTGGACGGCAGGAAATCGTCCGTGCGGAAGCAAGAGGCAGGCAGGCCCTCGGCATTGATCAGGTTCGCGCCTTCGGGCCAGCTCGCCCAAGCGTAGCGCACGCCGACAGGCTCCGGCACCGTCTCGCTCCAGACGACGACCTCGTTGCCCTCGATCTTCGCCTTGGCCCAGACCCATTTCTGATCGGCTCCGCTGATCTGGAAGTGCTTCAACTCGCCGTCGTCGCGAGTTTTCAAGCCGGTGCCGGTGTGCTCGAACTGGATGCGCACCTTGTCGCCCTGCACGACGGAAGATTGATACAGCGGGCCGCTGAACTCGGTGCCGGTTTTGCCGTAATCCTTGGCCAGCGCCCACAGCGCGAGCCGGCGACCGACCTCCTGCTTGTTCTTCGGGTGGCTGTCGTTCTGCTCGCCAATGTCGTTGATGAAGGCGATGCCGCATTTGTCCAGCGTCTGCGCGGTGAGCGTCTGCGCCTCCTGCAACTCGGCCCAGGTGTCGGCAACGCCGGGTTCTGTCGTCACGGCCCTGCCATTGCCGAAATTCGCGAGCTGCACGATGTAGAAGGAGCACGCGTCCACCCACTGCTTGCGCCAGTCGTTGATCATCGTCGGTAGCAACTCTTGATACTGAAAGGCACGTTTTTGGTTCGACTCGCCCTGATACCAGATCGCGCCCTTGATGCCGTAGGGCACTAGCGGGGCCACCATGCCGTTGAACAGCACGCTGGGTTGATGCGGCGTCTTGGTCGGGTCATCCGCTGGGCGCGGGGCCTGCAGTTTGGTTTTCTTTTGGTCAGCAGGCAGATTTGCGTTTTCCTCGTCGATCTTCTTCACCTCTGCCTGCCAGTCGGTCTTGTGCTGGTCAAAGGCGGCTTGCTCTTTCGGTCCATCCCACTTGGCGGTCACATCCTTCCAGTCGGCGATCAAGTCATTCGCGCAGGGGCGTTCCGCGAGTGCCTCACTGCTGGTCCAGGCCTCAATGCGGGTGCCGCCCCAGGAGGTGTTGATCAGTCCGACCGGCACTTTCAGCACCTGATGCAGGTGGCGGCCAAAGAAATAGCCCACGGCGGAAAATTCGCCCACGTTCGTGCTCGTGGCCTCTTTCCATGCGCCCTGGCAATCGGTCTGCGGCGTCATGCTGGGATTGCGCACCACATTGAACATGCGGATCTGCGGATGGCTCGCGGCGGCGATCTCCTCCTCGGCCTTGCCCGCCTGTTTCACCGTCCACTGCATGTTCGACTGGCCGGAACAGATCCACACCTCGCCGACGAGCACATTTTTGAGCGTGATCGTATTTGTGCCGGCCACCACGAGGTCCGCAGGCTGCGCGTTCGCGTTCATCGGGTTCAGCGTCACGGACCACTGGCCACTGGAGTCAGTCACGATGCTGTGCGCCTGCTCGCCGATGCTCACTTTCACTTCCTCGCCAGCGTCGGCGCTGCCCCAGATGCGCACGAGTTGGAGCTGCTGGAGCACCATGCCGTCGGAGAAAATGGCAGGCAGTTTAACCTCGGCATGCAGCGTGGCAGTGGCCAGGAGGAGGTAGGAAAAAACGTGTTTCATGGCGGGGATGGTCGTATGCGGGCGGGTTGCAGGCAAGTAAGCCAAATGTCAGAGCAGGGTGCTGTCGTCCGTGCGTTCCAGGCGGCCGATCTTCTTCTTGATCGTCTCCAGCAGCACCGTCATCTCATGCACGCAGCGGAAGCACTGCTTCTGCGTCTCCGCGTCCGCCAGTCCGGGCACGGCGGGATGAATCTTCATGAATTGCAGTGCGATGTTTTTGCAGGCTTCACGAATTTGGGCAGTGGCGGCGGGGCGGTCCATGATCGCAGACTACAGCGTCCCATGCAGGCTGCAAGAACGCACGTTGTTCACGCTTTAGCGTGATTTTCACGCCCGGACACGCTAAAGCGTGAACAACGTACTCTGCCATGAACCTCGTCTCCACTGCCATCCGCTACTCCACCTTCATGCTCGCCATCGCGGGCGTGATCGCCATGGGGATCGTGCTGCAGACCATCCGCAGCCAGGAGTCCTCCATTCCGCCGCCGCCTGTCGCTCCGCCGCAGAAAAACGCGCCGGATGACATCGCCGCCACCGGCATTTTGGAAGCGCAGGGCGAAAACGTCGCCATCGGCGTGCCGGTGGCCGGTCTCGTGACCGAGGTCAGCGTGGCGGTCAATCAGGTCGTCAAAGCGGGCGCTCCGCTGCTCATCCTTGATGACCGTGAGCTGCGCGCCTCCTTGCTCAAGCAGCAGGCCGCCATCGCCGTGGCGCAGGCGAACCTCGAAGTCACCCGCGCGCAGCTCGCGAAGGTGCAGGACATGCTCGACCGCCTCAAGTCCATACCCGACCAGCGGGCCATCAGCCAGGACGATCTGCGCAACAGCACGAATGATGTCCTCGTTGCCAAGGCGCAGATGCAGGCCACCGCGGCCCAGCTCGCCGCCGCCCAGGCCGACGTGCAGCAGACCGAGCTGCTCATCGACCGCCTCACCGTCAAAGCCCCGCGCGACGGCACCATCCTCCAAGTGAACATCCGCGCCGGCGAATACGCCGCCCCACAGAACAAGCCGCCCGCCCTCGTGTTGGGGGACATCTCCACGCTGCATGTGCGTGCGGATGTCGATGAGCAGAACGCCATGGGCGTCGCACCCGGTCTCGACGCCACGCTCTCGCTCAAGAGCGACTCCTCACGCCGGTTCAAGGCGCGCTTCGTCCGCATCGAGCCCTACGTCATCCCCAAAGTCTCCCTCACCGGTGCCAGCACCGAACGCGTGGACACCCGCGTCCTCCAGGTCATCTACCAGCTCGACAAGCCCCAGGACCAGAACCTCTACGTCGGCCAGCAGGTGGATGTGTTCATTGCGCGGAAAGGCAAGTAGTCCTGTTGCTCCGCTGCCGCCGTTACCATTCGATTGAATAGAAGTGTTCACGGCGTAGGATGCCCCATGACACTGCAAGTTCCAGACACCGTCACAATACAGGCAGACTGCTCGGCCGCAGAGCTAATCTTTGGCATGGTCGTCGGTCTGTTTTTCCAAGGACGGCTCTCCTTGGGGCAGGCTGGTGAAGCTTTGGGCTTGTCCAAGCCGGACATGATGTGTCAACTCAACGAACGCGGCCTGCCGATGCCCTACGGAGCTGAGGATGCTACGAAGGATCTGGCCGTGATCGACCGGCTGTTTGGGCAGGCCAACGCAACGTCCCTGCCATGATCGCTGTCAGCGACACCACCGCGCTGACCACTCTCATCAAGTCCCGCCTCGACTGGGTGTTGCCGCGACTGTTTGGCCAAATCCTTATTCCCTCAGCCGTCGCCGCCTACCTCCTTCAATTTAATCCTGTCCTGCCAGTTTGGTGCGTCGTTCGCGCAGCCACTGCGTAAATGGGGGTCAGGTAAATGGGGGTCAGGTAAATGGGGGTCAGGATGCAACTGGCTGACAAATTAACAGTGACAATAGCTTTATGCAATATTGTCAAGCAGTTGCACACTGACCCCGTTTCCCCTGACCCCGTTTCCACCCGCCGATTTTGGAATGCAGGTCCGTCCGTTCGGCACTG
>JBDNIB010000192.1:0-4747 GCA_041688535.1 Prosthecobacter sp. | reverse complement strand
GAAGGCGAAGACGGCACGCACGGCGCGGCGGTGTGTGGCGGCGGTGTCGAGCAGATGGGTGATGAAGCGCATGCTGTGGCCGAGGAAATAGAAGTCCGCTTTGTGCTCCAGGAAACTGCGGCCGGTGACGGGACTGCCAGCGCAAGCGGTGGCGTCAAAGGCGAGGCTGTCGTTGGCACCGTCGCCGATGTAGAGCGTGTGCTGCGGCTGGTGCGCAGTGATCCACGCGGCTTTTTCATTCGGTGTGAGGCTGTGCAGCCATTGATTACGATGCAGATGAAGCTGCGCGGCGATGGCGGCGACTTTGGCCTCGCGGTCGCCGCTGAGGATGGTCACGCGCAGGCCGCGTGACTGCAAAGCCTCGATTTGCGCGAGGGATTCGGCGCGCAAGGCATCGCGGAAGCGGAAGGCGGCGAGGGTTTGATCATCGCGCGTGAAGATGGCATCGGCGGATGGATCAAGCGGACGCGAGAGGGACCAAGTGATGCCATCCTGATCGAAATGCAGGCCGTGGCCGGGTGTTTCGATGACTTCGGCGTTGATGGCGTGATCCGGCGTGTTGCCGAGTGAATCAAACAGGCTGCGGCTGACGGGGTGTAGGTTTCCGCTGGTGAGATGACGCAGTGCGTGACGCGGAGTTTGGTCGAGCGCGGTAAGCGCGTCGGGATTGAGCAGCACGGGGTTTTCAAGCGTGAGCGTGCCGGTTTTGTCGAACACGACTTGGCGCAGGCGCGTGAGTTTTTTCCACAGGCCGAGGGTGCGGACGAAGACGCCGTGGCCCTCCGCACGACTGACGGCGATGTCATCGGCCAACGGTGCTGCGACGCCGAGGGCACAGGGACAGGAAACGACGAAGACGGAGATCATGACCTGCAACGCGCGTGTCCAGTCGCCGGTGTGCCACCACCACCAGAGGCCGCCGATGACACCAGCGAGCACGACGATGATGAGATAGCCGCGCAGCAGTTGTTCGAGTCGCAGATCGCGTGAGTCACCGCCACGGCGGGCATCGAGAAGGTGGTGCAGGGTGGAGTCGCGCCAGGTTTCGAGCGCGATGGCGGTGAATGAACGCGTGCCGGCATTGAGAGCGCCGGAGGGCAGCAGTTGACCGCTGCTGCGCGTGCAGGAGTCGCTTTCACCATTGATCCATTCGAGGCTGATGCTGGCGTGCGCATCATCGAGCTGCGCGGCCACAGGCACGGCTTGGCCGGGCTTCACAGTGAAGGACGCGCCCGGTTGCAGCGAGTCGAGCAGCGCGGCATCTGGAATGGAGGGATCACGCAGCAGGCGACGGCGATTGCGGGCGACGGCCATCTGCTGCACGAGGCGGCCTCCGAGCATCAGGAAGATGAACATGGCGACGAAATCGAAGTATTTGAGCCCCTGCTCGCCGCTGATCCAGCCGATAAGTGAACCCACATACGCGGCGAGGATGCCGAGCGTGATCGGCGTGTCGATGTGCAGCACGCCGGCCCGCAGCGCATGCCACGCGCGCTGTGCGAAGTAGCTGCCACCCACGAACAGGGCGAGCGTAGCCGATGCGGCGGTGACGAGATCAAACCAGCTCGCGAAAGGGAAGTCCGCCGGCATGCCGAAGTAGGCGGGCAAGGAGAAGGCCATCGCGTTCATCGCAAACGCGGCGCAGACGCCGGTGCGACGCTCCAAATTGTTGTCGGCGATGGGTTCGGCGTCCGTGCGGACGACACCGAGCAGATAGCCGAAGCGTTGCAGCTCGCGCGCGAATTCGACAGGTTGAAACTGGCCCGGCTGCCAGGTCAGGTGTAGCTCGCCACGCGCGATGTTCACATCAATCCGCGTGCCGCCGAGTTTGGCGAAGAGGCGCTCAATGAGCCAGATGCAAGCCATGCAGGAGAGGCCTTGCACGGAGACGGTGGCCTCATGCGATTGAGCCGTCGCCGCTTCCAACCATGCGTAATCCTGCTGCCGCATGGCCTGCGGTGGCACGGGCGGGAGGTTTTGGCCGGATTTGAGATCGTAGAAATGCCCCAAGCCCTCCTGCTTGAGCAGATCGTGAACATATTGGCAGCCCGCGCAGCAAAAGCCGTCGTTTCGAGAAGGTGGCACCGGGGTGCCGCAATGCTGGCAGGCAGATGACATCAGCCAGTGTCGCCGCAAGTGCCGCCGGTGCTCGCCGGGACTTGGCAATATGGATGCAGAAATTGCCAAATGGGCGAGGGAATGTAGAATGGCGGCATGTCAGCCGTCCTCCGTCATCAGCATCTCACGCCGGAATCCTATCTTGCCAGCGAGCTCAAGTCGCCCGTCAAACACGAGTATGTGGGGGGCACCGTCTATGCGATGGCGGGAGCCAAGAACATTCACAACATCATTGCGGGAAATGTTTTCGGTAGCCTGCATTCAAGGCTCAGGGGCAAGAAATGCCGTCCGTTCAACAGCGATACGAAGGTGCGCGTGCGCTTTCCCAATCATGTGCGGTTTTACTACCCAGATGTGCAGGTGGTGTGCCAGCCGAATTCGATGGACGAGTCGTTCCAGGATCAGCCCAATGTGATTGTGGAGGTGCTATCTGAATCAACCCGCCGCACGGACGAGGGTGAAAAGCTCGACGCGTATCTCACCATTTCGACCCTGGAGACTTACCTGCTGGTGGACAGCAGCAACAAGGAGGTCGTGGTAGAGCAGCGTGGCAGCAATGGCTTTCAACGTAGGATATTGATCGGCGACGATGGCGTGGTGCCGCTGCCGTGTCTGGGTTTTGATCTGCCGCTGGCGGAGATTTACGAAGGCGTGCAATTGCCTGCGCTGGAAATGGTCGAGACGGAGTGATCAAAGAGCCGCCGCGTGGCAGCAGCTTGGGATGGCATCGCTGCCGAAGTCGAGCGTGCCGCGCAGCCGCCAGGCCATGATGAGGGCGGCGGTGAATGCCAGCGTGCGCTGAATTTTGCGCATGGTCTTGGGCTGCACTTTGGCGCTGATGAGATGGAGCTGCGTCTGCGCGAGCCACAGTAGTGGCAGCGTGCCAAGACCGAAGGCGAGGGCGAACTCGGCACCTTTGAGAGCGGAGCCGTTCGCCATGGCGAGGGCGAACATCAAATAGAGCGGTCCGCACGGCAGCAGCGGCGTGGCGAAGCCGAGCAGCGCGGCGCGTGTGGCGCTGCGCAGGCGAAAGGCCGCTGTTTGAATGCGGCGCACGCCAGCGCGGAGGAACTGCGGCTTGGGCAGATAAGTGTCCAAGCCCATACCGACGATGGCGAAGGCGATGACCAGCAGCCACGGCAGTACGATGCCCGCGCCGTGCTGGAAGAACCGCAGCGGCATGATGCCGATCATGCCAGCGATGGCACCAACCACCGCATACGAGACCAGTCTGCCCGCGTGATACAAACCGGTGTCGCGCATGAAGCTGGACGTGCCCGGTTTGGACGAAATAGCCCAGGAACACGACAGCGGTCCACACATGCCCACGCAGTGGACACTGGTGACGAGTCCGGCCAAAAAGGCGGCGGCGCTGGTGTCAATGGTCTGCATGGACGGTGCGCGTGACGAGCGGGACTTCAGGCGGTGCGTGTTTGATCGCGAGCGAGATGAAGAAGACCCACCAGAGCACGAAGGCGGAGAATCCGACGGCGACGAAAAGCCACGGACGGCTGGAGATGCATTTTGGGATCATGGCGGTTAGCGGATGAAGTCTTTGGCGTTGAGTTTGGCAGCGGGCGCGGCTTGGGGGTCGGGGCCGAGGTATTCCATGACGCGGGTTTCACTCGCGTCTCCCCGCGTCGTGTCGGTGACCTTGAAGGTGAACTTGTAACGCTTTAGATAGTCGGTTTGGGGCAGTGTGAGCACGATGGTCGTCAAATCTTCGCCCCTGGGCGGCAGATCACTCGTTTGATCCATGCTGATGATTGTCAATGAGCGGGGCACGCTGCCGACGAGTTCGATCTTGTAGGTGGATGCGGCGTTACGCTTGTTGATGACGCGCAGTTGGAACTGATTGCGGATGATCCCGTTGTCCACATAGAACGAGGCTCCGCCCATGCGGACCACGCTGGCACGCAGCGGCGAAATGCGCGTTACGGCAAAGCTGAAGGCGACGGCACCCGCGAGCAGCATGACCGAGTAAAAGATGGTGCGTGGGCGGATGAGGCTGGTCTTGCCGCCTTGAAGACCGGCGTAGGAATCGTAGCGCACGAGTCCCTTTGGACGCTTGAGCTTGGTCATGATGTCATCACAGGCATCGACGCAGGCGGCGCAGCCGATGCACTCGAGCTGCAAACCCTGGCGAATGTCAATGCCAGTGGGGCAGACCTGCACGCAGCGGCGGCAGTCCACACAATCGCCGCCTTGGTGTTCCGCCGTGGCCTTGCCGCGCGGTTCACCGCGTTTCTCGTCGTAGCCGATGACGACGGAGTTGTCATCGGTGAGCGCGGATTGCAGACGCCCGTAAGGACACAGGATGATGCAGAACTGCTCACGAAACCAACTGAAGGAGAAGTAGAGCGCACCTGTGAGAAAGAGCACCACGCCGAAGGCCATCGTATGATGCGTGGGCGAGTGCTGCATCATGTCATAGAGCGATCGGATCGAGACGGAGTAGCTGAGGAAGATGTGGGCGATGACGGCGGAAATCAGAATGAAGATGCCGTGTTTGAAGGCACGGCGGCTGATCTTGGATGCCGTCCACGGTGCGTTTTCAAGGCGGCGACGCGCAGGGCCGTCGCCGTCGATCCATCTCTCCACACGGCGATAAACTTGCTCCAGAAACACG
>JBDNIB010000191.1:0-5383 GCA_041688535.1 Prosthecobacter sp. | reverse complement strand
GGCATCAGGTCAGGCGTGAACTGGATGCGGCGGAAGGTGCCGCCGAAGGTGTGGGAGAGCGCCAGCACGAGATGTGTTTTGCCCAGTCCCGGCTTGCCTTCCAACAGCACATGGCCGCCAGCCAGCAAGGCTGCGAGCACTTGATTCAGCACTTCTTCCTGACCGATAAAGACCTGCCCCACCGCCGCATGGATTTGTTTGAAGATGGTCGTGCTTTGCGGCAGCGCTGGTGGCGTGGGTGGCGCAAAATCGCTGGGTGCTGCAGTGGGGATCGGGTTCATAGGTGGTTAGGGTTGATGAATTAGAGCGCACGGCGGATCGCCTGCAGATCGCGCATGAGATTGACGAATTGATGGGCGCTGCCGGGTGGGGGCAGATCGAAGGCGGCGGTGACGCGCTGCGCTGGCAGGCCGGTACGGCGGGTGATTTCTGCGGTGAGGTGATCACTCAACTGCCGGCTGCCGTCATCCAATGAGCGGTGCTGCTCGCGCACGCGTTCCCACACGGCATCGCGCGCGGCAGTGACCAGCAGCGCGCCACGGCGCATGCGCCAGAAGAACTCGCCCAACGCGCCGATGTGACTGGCAAAATGCCGTGTGGAGTCGAGTTCCACCTCCGCCAGCGGTCCAAAACGCGGCATCTGCCGCCAGAGCCAGAACACCAGGCAGGCGAGCAGTGCCAGCACCGCCATCCAGCCATGCTGCCAAATCAGGCCCAAGAAACTGCCAGTGGCGGCGGCAACAAACAGCACCTCCTGCGGTCCATTCTGGCCCACCAACGCGGCCAGCCAGCGCGCATGATCGCGCTCGCCGATCCAGCGGTTGCGGAAGGGACGGGCATGCGCCAGCAGCGTGACGCTGCCCTGGCCGTGCTGCAAATGCAGCGCCAGTGACTCATTCTTCGATCCGGCGGAAAACTCACCCGCCCGCAACTTGCGTTTGAGAATCAGATTCTGGTAGCCGCCCAAGCTGAGTTCATAGCGCTGCCCGTTCCAGGTCACGTTCTGCACGGATTCGAGCCGAGCCTCGTCTGCATCCGCTTTTTTCTGCTGCTTTTTCGTGACGCTCTTCTTGGCGGCATCCTTTTTCGCCGTCGGCGTGGCTTTTTCGTCGTCTGTCGTTGTTTCTTTGTTATGCAGCAGGTCCTTGGCCAGCTCCTTGATCTCCGCATCGGCGATGCGCTTCTGCACGCCGACACCGAGCTGTTCGAGCATGGGATCTTTGTCCTCCTCCAGTAGCATGGCGGCGATGAACGAGCCAAACTGCGAGTCAAAATCATTGTAGGGCCGAGTACCGCTGAGCGAGTAGATGAGATGACCGCCGCTGCGGGTCCAGTTCAGGAGCTGCTTGGCCCGGCCCACGGGAACGCCGCCTTCACCCGAGAGGAAGATCACGCCATCATGGGCGGGCAGTTTGGCGAGCGTTTTCGCGGTCTTCACCTCATGGCCCAGCTCCTTCAGCAGGCGTTCGGCCGCCAGAAAGGGGTTCAGCCGCGCTTTGCCATGATAGCCGAGAGTCTTCTCCACATCCTCCCAGTGGCCTTTACAGCCGCAGAGCAGCACGGCCACGCCAATCGCGAGCAAAGGCCGAAACGTGTGCCAGTTCATGCGGCACCTCCTGTTTCGACAAACGGCCATTGGTCAAACAGCTTGCCCATTTCCTCGTTCGATGCCGTCAGGCTAGCATACGCCACCTGCACCCAGGCACCCGTGAGCTGGCGGAAGTAAGCGGCCTCGGTTTGATCCCCGGCCTGCAGCACCTGTGTGAGACAATCCTCCTCCGTGTCGCTGTCGCGGATCGGCACCCGCCGGCGGATGACCAGCCACGACAAGGAGCCACGATAGAGCAGGCTGAGCGCTTCTTTGGCATCACCCGCCGCCCATGCGGCACGCGCAGCGGACACAATGTCGTCCGGCAGGCTCTCACGGGTAATGTTCATGCCCATGACGACCTTCGGCACCTGCACCGGCACCTTGTTGGCACCGCGTGAGATGAAGAGATGGTGGTTTTTCACCAGGTAAACGATCAGCCATGTCAACAGGCCGATGACGATGCACCAGAACAAAATCTCACCAATGATGCCGATGATTTCGAAGTTCGGCAGCTTCGGCACATCCTGCACCGCATCCGGCACCCACTCGGGCTGCGTGCGCTTGTGAATCTCGAAATCAGGATCTTTGAGTACTTCTTTGACCGCCTCGGCGGCAGGATCACCGGCCGCATGCACCGGCGCGGCCAGCAAGGTGAATCCAGCCAGCAGGATCGCCACCGCAGCGGTCAGGCGTGACGCCATGCGGCGGAAGGCCAGCTCCACGTCCCAGCCTTCGATGCGGGTACGGCAATTCAAATAGAGGGCAAAGCCAGCGCCGACATAAAACGGCTCGACCAGCGTGACACTGATCATGTAGCAGGCCGCGCCCCACCACAAAAAAGCGGCAGGCAGCGTGTTCTCAAAATCAAAGGCTTCAAACATGCCGCTCCAGTCTGGTGTGGCACTTTCCGGCAGCATATCATAGGTACCCGCCATCAATCCCAGCCAGACGATGGTTTCAAAAGTGGCAAAGGCCAGCGTCAGCGATCCGCCCGAGCCGCCACCGTCCATCGCGAGGGTTTTGACGCGCTGGTTCACCGCCGCGCCGCGCAGACCTTCCAACAACTGCGCTGGCAGGGCAAAACTGCGAATGAACGACAAGCGCCGCCACAGCAGTGCCGGAAAAAAGTGCGTGAACATCAGCCGGGGCCAGGCCCGCCAGCTTTCGCCAAAGCTTGGCCGCACGCCGAAGGCCGCACGGCTCAGGAAAAACAGCGGCACGCGATCACACAGCGGCTTCAGCCACCACACGGCGAGCGGAATCCACTCCGGCGCGGCCCGCAGCAGCACGCACACCACCGTCCACAGCGGCAGCACCGTGCAGCACCACAATCCCAGCAGACGGCCAAAATCCCGCCGCACTAGCGCGCAGCCAAGATCCACCGCCTCCCAGGGCTGGCGTGGTCGCAGAGTGACCGTCATGTCCTCAAGTCGCATCTGCCTGCCTCCTGCCGCTGAAAATGAGAAAAGCCGCCACCAGCAACCAGCACAGACCACCTGCGGTGAATTTCATCACCGGCGGCAGGTTCAGCGGCGACCAAAAGCCTTCCAGCACCGCCGCAAGGCTGGTCATCACCGCCGCACCGATGAGCAGCGGCAGCGCCTTGCGCCCCGCGAGCACCAACGCCGCGCGTCGTTCCAGCCGACCTGGATTCAACACGCACAGGCCCACCCGCAGCCCCGCCATGGCGGAGATCACGATGCCCGTCAGTTCGGGAGCCCCATGCGCCACCACCCAGGTGTACAGCGTGAGCGGATTGCCGGAGTAATGCACGTACCCGAACACCGCGCCGAGATATATCCCATTGAACAGCAGCACGAACAACGAACCCACGCCGCCGAGAATACCACCAGCGAAGATTTTGAAATCGATGCCGACGTTGTTCCAGATGTAGAAGCAAAACGCGGCGAAGCCAGAGCCGAAATTGTCGCGCACATAGTCGGCGGGTGTGCTGTCCTCACCATACATGCTCTCGATGCCGACCATGCCTTCCGGCCCGAGCAGCGCCATGGCCCATTCAGGGTGCGCGGGAGTGATGACCGCGATCAAAACGGCCGGGATGTAAAACAGTGCCGTACACCACCAGAACAGCTTCCACTCCGCCCGCACCGCCTGCGGAAATTCCACCAGCAGCAGACGCACTAGCGATTCCCAGCCACCGGAACTGCGACGCTCTAATACACGGTAGGCGCGCAGGGCCAGCGCATTGAGCCGCTGAGTGAGGCGCTGCGGGCTCATGCGGTGCTGGGCCACGCTCAAATCATGACAAACTTGGCGGAAGGTGGCGGGCAGTTCCACCACGTCCTCACGCGGCTTACCAAACTCCACGTCGGTGAGCAATTGCTCCAGCTTCTGCCAGCGTGGCTCGATTTGTTTTTCAAACTGGGCCGGGGTCATGATGGCAGCGGCGCGGCTCCTTTCAGCGGTGGCGGCGTGCCGCGTTTCTCCTCCGGCTCTTGCAGCCACAAGGCCATGCCGCACAGACGGCGCAGACCCTCCACGCCGGACGCCTGCGTCAGCGGCTCCGCCAGTGAGGACAGCTCAATGCGGCGTTCATCCGCCCACAGCGGGGCGCGTTCCATGAACTGCAGCAGCGCGGACTGCTCCTCGCGCGTGAGCATCTGGGACGGCGCACGGCGTTCCGCCCGCACCTCGACTTGCGGCGTGATCGCTGGCGGCAGGTCGGCGTAGGTCATCACCGTGTTCGCCACCAGATCGCCGAGACGCTGAAATCGCTTGGTGAACAGCATGCACACGAAACCAGTGAGGTAGAGGCCCGGCATGAAATCGACCACGCGCAGAAAATTGCGCATAACGGCCTGCGCCAGCGTCACTGGCCCGCCGGTCAGGCTCATCACGCGCAGCCCCATGGCGCGCTGCCCCGGCGTGGCACCACGCGGCCCGGCCTCGAAGAACACATTGAAAAACCACTCCATGCCAAACATGAACAGCAGCATCAGGCCAGTGGTCATTTGCATGCCGAGGTTCGGCATGATCAAAAAAACCGCCGCGATGCCGACCGCAGCGTAAATCCCCAGGCGCAGCAGCAGATCCAGCGTGTAGGCCATGCTGCGCACCGCTGGCCCCGCCACGCGGAGTTGTATCTCCACGCCGTCGGCGAGTTCGACTGATTGCAAGGTGTCCGCGCGTGCTGCCGCCATGTGTGTGAGTAATGAAGCGGGTGCGTTTGCTTTTGACAACCACCGATTTTTTTTCGTAGCCTGTCTAAATGCCGGAGATAATTTCGGCGCACCTTTGCCACAACTCATCCCCATCCCATCATGGAAGCCAATCCCTACTCCACCCCCGTCGCCAATCTCTACGGAAACGCCAGCGGCACCAGCGACGACGCGGTCTCTCCAGGAACCATCGCTGCGCTCGCCGGCACCAAGCCCTGGGTGCGGCTCCTGTCGGTAATGATGTGGATCGGCGCAGCCCTAATGTTGATCGCTGCTGCGGGCATGGGGATTTTAGGAGCCGTGGGTGGCCCCGTGAAAACTGCCATTGACCAAGCTGGTGCCTTTGGCGGTGCCCCGCTGATCGCCATTGCCATCATCTATGGCGTCCTCGCCCTGCTCTATGTTTACCCTGCGGTCAAACTTTGGTCCTATGCCACACGCATTGCCACCCTCAGTACCACCCGCTCTGTTGCGGACCTCAATATGGCATTGAACCAACAACGCCAGTTTTGGAAATTCTGCGGTATCATGGTGATCATCATGCTGTGCGCCTATGTGGTGCTGATCATCGGGTTTGTCGGCTTCGGGGCCGCTGCCGCCATAAAAGCGGGTG
>JBDNIB010000021.1:0-5341 GCA_041688535.1 Prosthecobacter sp. | reverse complement strand
GATCGGCCGGAGCGGCGGGTTTTGGGATGGTGAGGTTCTGAGGCGAAGGCATTTAGCATGCTTGCCGTGCTGGGGGGGCAGCGTCAAGGCGCGGAAAGTACCATGTCTCGCGATTTTCGTGTCGAACTCAGCAAGAATCACGGTCGCTACTTGCCCTGAATCGCAAACAGCTTCGACTGCGTGCGAATGAGGAGTTTGCCGGCCCCGATGGCGGGGGTGCTGCGGCAGGTTTCAAAGAGCTGACCAATCCGAGAAGACGACCGCCTGACCGCGCCGCGTGCCGCTTTCATCGCAGACGGTCCAAACGGTCGCCCGGTTGATTTGAAAGCGCTTGCCCGTCGTGGTGATGCGAATGCCCGCGTAGTCGTCGATGAAGCCGTCCGCCGTCACACGGGCGAGCATG
Source organism: Prosthecobacter sp. (assembly GCA_041688535.1). Taxonomy (GTDB): domain Bacteria; phylum Verrucomicrobiota; class Verrucomicrobiia; order Verrucomicrobiales; family Verrucomicrobiaceae; genus Prosthecobacter. The sequence continues at coordinate 4,938 of JBDNIB010000021.1, read as the reverse complement.
GCGGCGCGTTCCTCGCGGCGGATCGGCTCCGCCGTAAGCCGGGAGGGCATGGCGGTGAAGGCCGGCCAGTCGGTCTCCCACAGCGCCAGTGCGCGACGGTTGCCGTAGTTGAACACCGGATCGTCCTCCGTGCCGTGGGAGGCGATCACGACCTCGGCGTTCCAAAAAGCGGTGCAGAGCGCATCGCCATCGAGAGCGGTCCAATACGCGCCACCCAGCGGCTGGCCGACGACACGCAGGTAACTGTCACGCAGCAGCCGACAGTGCGCGGCGATGGCGTCGTTGCAGGCGAAGGCGGGCAGTGTGTCGATCATGGCTCGAATTCGAGGTGATCACGCCATGGGTCAAGAGTGCGATGGGTGAGATAGCCGTCTTTCGCAATTCGACTTTGCCGCAGAGGAGCAGAGAGGCAGAGGACGCAGGGAACGGAATCAAAGAACTCTGCGACCTTTGCTCCTCTGCCTCTCTGCGGCATACAGAGCGTCCCTTTGCATCCAAGTGGGGGTTCAACCTTTCAGCGTCATCAGATACGCCAGCAGATCGGCGACCTGCTGATCTCCCAGCGCGTCGAGCAGGCCTTCGGGCATGAGCGAGCGGCGGATGAACTTGGTGCTGCGGATGTCTTTCTTGTCGAGACGGCGGTCTTGCAGTCCGGGCTGGCGGATGATGGTGGCTTGTTTGTCCTCGCTGACGAAGAAGGCGTCGATGAAGTCGCCGTTCTTCATTTCGACGCGGTAGATGCGGTAACCGGCCTCCATGGCGGCGTTCGGGGTGAGGATGTTGCGCAGCACGCCTTCGAGGCCCATGGCACCTGCGCCGCTGAGGTTGGGGCCGATCTGGCCACCTGCCGCGCCGATCTGATGGCAGGCGATGCAGAGAGCGCTGAGGACTTTGCCGTTGGCGGGGTTGCCCTTCGGTGCGAGGGCGCTGTATTTGGCGAACTTGGTGTCGAGCGCCTTCGCCTGCTCCTCGGTGAGCAGCGGCGGCGTGTCGATCGTCTTGGCGACGCGTGCGCCTTTGCCAAACGTGTTTTGTAGTTCCGGCTTCAGCCGGTCTGTGGAGGAGAACACGAGGTCAGAACCGGCTGAAGCCGGGACTACAAAACGGTCAAAGCCGCTGCGGATCTCCTGTGGCGTGCGTGCCACCTGCCACACGCGAAACTCGGTCATCACGCCCTCCGTGCCGCCTTGCGGGCCGCTCCAGCCGATGCGACAGTTCTCCCACTTGTCGGGCGCGGGTTGGCTGGCGGTGGCGTCGAGTTCGCCGTTTTGGTAGATGCGCAGGATGCCCTGCGCGTCGCGCGTGACGGCGATGTGGGTCCAGAGGTCGGGCGTCATCGGTTTGGTGGCGGTGACGACATCGTGCAGTTTCGGTCCGGCGAAGACGCGGAACTTGGACTGGTGAAAATTCATCTCCACGCCGCCGGGCACGCCGAGGATGTCGTCCTGGTTCGTGATGCCGGGCGCGAGACGAATCCAGGTCTCGACGGTGAAGGGGCCGTCGAGCGTGATCTTGGAATCCACCCAGGCGTTCTCCGTGCCATCGAGCAGCAAGACCTCGCGGAAAATTCCGCCGAGCTGGCTTTGAAGTTTTTCGAGCGCGGGATCGTTGCCGAGCACGGTGGCGAGTCGCTCGACGGTGGGGCCGTCGAGATCGGCCTGCGGCAATCTTTTGTCGAGCAAGGCGGCGACGATGGTCTTCGCGCCTGCTTTCGTGTTCGAGACGGTGTTCAGCGCAGTCTTGCGCTGCGCGGGCTGCAGGTTGGGATAAAGCGCGAGCAATTTCGTGGCTGCATCGGGCGCGCGTGAGGCGGCGAGGGCTTCGAGCGCGGCATCGCGGGTGAGCGGATCGGGATCGGATTTCGCGAGCGAGGCAAAGAGATCGGCTTCGGCGGAACGGAGATCGCGGAGGGTGTGGAGCAAGGAGTGACGGCTTCCAGCCGTCACTGATGGCTGGAAGCCATCACTCCTTGGGGCTTGCAGCATCGCGACGAGATCGCTCTCCAAGCTCGTGAGCTGAAACCCGCCGATGAGCTGCAAAGCAAGCTCCGGTGACGTGCCGAGCATCGTCTTCGCCGTCTCGGTGAGCAGCGGCGCGATCTGTTTCGCATCAAGCTTCGTGCGCTGCGTCAGCAGCTTCTCGGCGACGGCGGCGCGGGAGGTTGCGTTCGTGAGCAGCGCCTTCAACGACTCGCCCACACCGGGTTCGGCGGGAAACTGGGCGAGGCGGAGGAGTTCTTCATCGTTGGGCGCGCGGTCGAGCTGCGGTAGCAGTTTCGCGACGCGTGAGGCACTGGCTTTCGGCTCCAGCGCGAGTGAGGCGAGCACGCGGGCCTCCACGGGCAGCTTCGCAGCGGCTTCGGAGTCGAGGAATTTCGCGACGACCTCGGGATGACGCTCCAGGAACATGCGGACGAGGAAGCGTTCGAACTCGCGGTCATAGGCCTCGCGAACGGGGATGAGTTTGTTTGCTCGGGAGGATTGGGTCGTGGGGCCGTCGGGGATGGAGGGTTTGGCGAAGGAGAGGAGTTCGCCAATGTTTTGATCGGACAGATTTCGACCGATCTGGCTGATCTGGCCGAACTGGCTGCCTGCCAAATACTCCTGAGCAGCAAAATGCCCCTGTGGCAGCTGCTTGCGATCCAGAAGCTCCTGCCACGCCAGATGTGCTTTCGCCACCGGCTCAGTGCCGAGCATGTCGATGAGTTCATCCGTGCTGAGCTTCGTGAAGTCGGGGATTGTGTTCGTAGTTCGGGCTTCAGCCCGTTCTTCGGCGTTTTCTGAACGGGCTGAAGCCCGAACTACGAACTTGGGCTTTACACGCCAGATGCGGCCGCGCGTCTTATCGCGATCAGGATGCGCTCTTGGCACCTCGTTGTGGGAGATGATCTTGTTGTACCAATCGACGATGTAGATGCAGCCGTCGGGGCCGTTGGTCATGCCGACGGGGCGGAAGAAAGGATCGTCGCAGGTGAGCAGGTCGGTGAGTTGTTCGAGCTTCCAATAGGGGTCGTCGCGATGCATGCCGATGGTTTGCACCTTCGAGATGATGGGATTGGCGACGGCCATGGTGTGGTCGTTTGTAGTTCGGGCTTCAGCCCGTTCTTCGGCGTTTCCTGAACGGGCTGAAGCCCGAACTACGAGCGGGCCACTTTCAATCAGCGCGAGGCCACTCAAGCCGGTGCCGCCCATGCGGAACTCGGCGGTGGGTGGGAAGTCGGGCTGATAGCTCTTCTTCAAAGCTTCCATACCGCCGGGGTAGTAGGCGTATTCGTGGAAGGGCATGACGGGGTAGCCGTAGTCGTTGGCTTCCTGGATGAAGGCCTCGCCTTCGCCGGTGATGACGAGGCCCCAGATGTTGTTCGGGCCGACGCTGGTCATTTCAAACTCGCTGCCATCGGGGCGCATGCGGGCCATGCCGCACTTCGGGTAATCGACGATGACATCGCTGCCGGGCTTGTGGACCTTGCTGTTGTTAAAGAGGCCCTGGGCCATCCAGATCCAGCCGCCGGGCGCGCGGGTGAACTGATGCGGAAACAGATGCGAGTCCTGCACGCCGAAGCCAGTGAGGATGACTTCGCGCTGGTCCGATTTGCCATCGCCATCGGTGTCCTTCAGCAGGAGCAGGTCGTGGCCGTGGAGCGCGTAGCAGGTGTCGCCAGCGCCCCACGGGAGAATACCGAGTGGGATGGCGAGGCCGTCGGCGAAGACGGTCGGATTAGTGAGTCCACCCGCGGGAATCGGCGCATTCACCGACTCTCGCGGATAGACGAGCACCTTGTCCTTGCCCTTGGCCGCATACACCGCGTCGGCGGCGGCAGGGTTCTCGTTTCCATCAACAGGATATTCCAGCGCGGTCTGCGTCCACATTCGCCCTCGCTGATCAAAGTAAACGCTGATGAACTTGCCGATGCCGTCGCTCTCCTGCACGACGAGTTCGATCTCATAGCCCTCGGCGACATGGAATTTCTTGAGCTGCACCTGCGCGGTCAAGGCGGTGCCCTGGACGTTGTTGTAGCTCGTGTCGCGCTTCTGGCCGGGCACGTTTTGAAAATTGGCAGCCTGCTTCTTGCCTTTGGCAAGCGGAGCGACCTTTTTCCGCGCTTCTTCGACACCGCCGAGCGATTCCCAGCTTGGAGCGCCGGGAGTCGGCGGGAGTTCTTCGATCGTCACGTCTTTGACCTGAACGAGGCAGATGCCACCGGCATGCACCTGCGGGCCGATGAGGCCATCGAGAGCGATATTTTTGTCCTCCTCGGTGTAGTCCATGCAATGCACGCCATTGATCCAGGTCTGGATGCGCGTGCCTTCAGCGCGGATGCGATACTCGTTCCAGCCGAAGACATCGATGGCTTTGTCCAGCGCGGCCTGCTGCTCGGACGTGGGGGCCCAGATGACCTTGTTGCGGCGGAACTCGTCGTAGATCTTGCCGAACCAGCCCGCACCGCAATCCACCTGATAACCGATCATGTGTGCACCGCCGGGGACGCGCTTGCTGCGAATCTGAATGCCGCTGTTGAGCAGTCCGGTCTTCGGATCACCGCTGACTTTGATTTTGAGCTTGAGGTCGAAGTTTTGATAATTCTTCTTCGTGCAGATGAAGTGGTTCTCTTTGATCTTTTCCGTCGTGGAGCCGCCGGTGATCATGCCGTCTTCGACGCGCCAGATTTTTGGATCGAAGTCCCAGCCGCCGAGGGTTTTGCCATCAAAGATGGACACAGGTTCCGCTTGAAGCGCGGTGGTGAGGAGGAGCAGGGAGAGGAGGTGCTTCATTACGGAATTAACGGGATGGTTAAACGCAGGCTAGCAGGATGGCATGCACGGTGTCATGCCTGAAATGCACCTGGGCGTGACAATAACGTGGAATGGCGATTTATTGAAGCCGCATGAATGACCCAATCCACGAAACCACCATCGACGGCCCGCGCACGCGGCGCTG
>JBDNIB010000190.1:0-6320 GCA_041688535.1 Prosthecobacter sp. | reverse complement strand
GGGATCTCGCCTGGAGCAGAACATTGGTGTCAATGCAAACGGTCATGATGATGCACGCCGCTCAGCTTTTTTACGCTCACGATATGCTTGGATGATCTCAGAAAGGTTGTCCCACTTTCCCTCCGCCTGCTCCTTTTCCGCATCGTCAGAAACCACCTTGAGCAGACGTTCGATCTCCGCCTCCAAGATGAAATTGTGGAAGCTGAGCAACTGCTCTTCGGTCATGCGTGCGATGTTCTCCGTGAGAATCGCCCGCAGATTCTTCGGGATGGGTTCAGCAAGTGTCATGACGCCAAGATTACTCATGCCTCACGGCCTTTCCAATCCCTTTTCCAGCTCCTTCAACTGACTGTCGCCTATGAAACCCCTCCTCATTTTCAGCCTCTTCACCGCGAGCGCCGTCGCCCTCGACCTGCCTGCCACCAAGCCGCAGCAAGGCACCATCCATCGCTGGATCAGCCTGCCCGCCAGCTTTGCCGCATGGCAGCAGGTGGCGTTGAAAGCGCAGGTGGCGGGTTATATCCAAAAAATCGCTGTCGATAAAGGCGATGCCGCCACCGCAGGCCAAAAACTCATCGAAATCTCCGTGCCCGAGCTCGAAGCCGATCTCATCGGCCATCGCGCTGCCATCGCCGCCGCCGAGGTCGAGGTGAAGCGCCTGCATGAGGCACGCGCCAAATCGCCGGACCTCATCCTGCCGCAGTCCGTGGATGATGCCGAGGCGAAGCTCGCCATCGCCAAAGCGGGCATGGAGCGCAGCAACGCGCTCATCGACCTCGCGCAAATCAAAGCGCCCTTTGCCGGCACCATCACCGACCGCCGCGTCGATCCCGGTGCGTTCGCCGCTGCGGGTGGCGACACCTTGCTGCAACTCACCGACGCGAGCACCCTGCGCCTGCAAGTGCCCGTTATCGAAGTCGAAACCGCTTTGCTCAAAAACGGCCTGCAAGTCGAAGCGAAAGTCGATGCGCTCAATGGTAGTGTCGTCAAAGGCACCATCTCCCGCATCACCGGCACACTCGATCCCGCCACGCGCACGATGTTGATCGAAGCCGACTTCAAAAACGACGATGGCAAGCTCCGCCCCGGCATGTTCGCCACCGCGCGCATCGCCGTCGAGCAGCATGACAACGTCACGATCATTCCCGTGGCCGGACTCGTGAAGGAGAAGGCCAACAGCTTTGTCTTCAAGCACATCGATGGCAAAGCCGTCAAGACCGCTGTGAAACCCGGCTTCAACGACGGCGTAAACGTCGAGGTGCCGGAACTGAAGCCCGACGATGTGATCCTGCTGCCAGGAACAACGGCACTCGCTGACAAACAAGAAGTCACGGTGAAATGACGAAACCAGAATCCAACCACTCTCGCTCCATGTTTTCCGTCATTCGTCATTCCGCATTCGCCATTCGTCATTCAGCGGCGTCGATCTTGCTTGTTGCCGTCGCGACTTTCACCGCCGCTGCTGCGCCGATTCACGTCGATCTGCCGACGGTGATGAAGCTCGCGGGTGCGAACAACGACGAGATCGAGCTCGCCCGCGTGAAGCATACGGAGAGCATCGCCGAGTCAAAACTCGCGTGGCAGCGCTTCTGGCCGAGCCTGAATCTTGGCGTGGGCTACAAGCGGCATGATGGCAACATCCAGGACGTGGGCGGGGCGATTTTTGACACCAGCAAGCAGCAGTACACCGTCGGACCGTCCATCCTGCTCGACTGGGCACCGGGAGAGATTTATTACGCCGCGCTAGCCGCGCAACAAAAAGCGCTCGCGGCCGAGCAATTGGCCGAAAAAGCCCGGCGCGACATCGTCACGCAGGCCACAGGCCGCTACTTTGACCTCCTCTCTAATGAGGCCAGCGTCGCCATCATCGAGGACGACCTCCGCCTGACGCAGGATTATGAGCAGCAGCTCGGTGGGGCAGTCGATGCGGGCACTGCCTTCCGCGCCGACCTGCTCCGCGTCAAAACGCAGGTTTCCCGCGCCAAACTCGCCATCCGGCAAGAACAGGAGAAGCGCGACCTCGCCGCTGCCGCACTGGCCGAAACGCTGCGCCTGCCGCCGCAGACCGAACTCCGCCCGGCAAAGGCCGACCTCGTGCCCGTACGCCTCAACGGCGATGCCGGGGTCGCCACGCTGCTATCCCATGCCAAACAGCACCGGCCCGAAATGAAAGTCGCCCTGGCCGTCAATACTGCCGCCGCGTTGGAGCGTGACCGCGCCCGCATCGCGCCGATGATTCCGAGCGTGCAAGCGGGCTACAGCTTTGGTGGCCTCGGTGGCGGCTTTAACGGCCAAACGGGCAACTTTGACGACACGCAGGACATGTACATCGGTCTCGGGTGGAAAGTCGGACCCGGCGGCCTGTTTGACCGCCAGCGCCAAAACATTGCCAATGCTCGCGAGGAAGCCACCGTGCTGCAAGCGGGTAAGATCAAGGCCGCCATCGGTCGTGAAGTCGTCGAAGCCGCCGCCAAGTCGCAAAGCGCGCATGACCAGATCACCATCAATGACGAAGCCGTCAGCGCCGCGGAAGAGATGGTGAAACTCGCGAAGCAGCGCCAAGCCAGCCAGCTCGGCGTCGTGCTCGAATACCTGCTGGCCCGCGAAGAACTCACCCGCGCCCGCCAAAGCCGCGTGCAGGCCGTGACCGGCTTCAACAAAGCGCAGCACGAGCTGAAGCGTGCAGTTGGAAAATGATCACAGCACTGGGCCTTTGACCGCCCAGCGCTTCAGCACAAAGCCCGGGCCTTTTTCACGCCATTTGGCGACATGCGGGGTGGTGTAGTGCAAATCGAAGGCAGCCTGATCCACGTAGCTTTCGCTGAGGGCGAAGAGATTCGACTGCTCGTTGTCACGGCTGACTTCAAAGCGGATGCAACCGGGCTCGAGGCGCGAGGCGGCGGCGTTGGCGAGGATGACGGCGAGGAATTCGTCGATTTTGAGCGGATCGATTTCGAGGATGACGATGACATTGACCATGGGGCAAGAGAGAGGCGATTTTTCCCAAACATGCAACCTGCGTTCCACGTATGAAGGCAGTAGCATTACCCCGTCATGAAACTTCGTCTCGTCCTTCCCGCACTGTTCGCCCTGAGTCTTCACGCCCAAGAAGCCAAGCCTGCGAAACCGGCCGCCGCGCCCACACCACCTGTGGCGGCCCCCAGGGTAGAGACCAAACCCGTCGCTGCTCCTGTGGCCAAAGTTGAAGCGAAACCGGCTCCGGCTAAAACGGAGGCCAAACCGGCCGCACCCGTTGCGAAACCAACCCCGCCGCCCGCCAAACCGACTTCGCCTGCCCCGGAACCCACAACGCCAACCCCAAAACCTGCCACTCCTGCTCCTGCTGCCGCCGCCAAACCGGCCCCGCCGAAGCCAGTGGCGATTTTCCCCGACAAGGCGCTCGAAGCCGCCGTGCGGAAGCAGGTTTTCGCGAAGCGTGACAACCAGGAGGTCATCACCGCAGAGGATGTGACGACGGTTTCGATCATCGAAGGCAAAAAAGCGGGCATCAAGGATCTGACGGGACTCGAAAAATGCACCGCCCTGGCCTCACTGACACTGCCGGAGAACCAGATCACGAACTTGGCTCCCATCAAAGGTCTGGAGCGCCTGCAGTTCCTGGATGTCTCGAACAATCAGATCAGCGACATCGGCCCGCTGGCCGCCTGCAAGGCACTGCAATACATCGAGCTAACCGGCAACAAGGTGACGGATGTCAGCGCACTTGGCGGCATTCAGGCGCTCACCTCGCTTTATCTTGCGAACAACCAGATCAAGGACGCCACGCCGTTGTTCAAGCTGCCGAAGGTCTGGACGCTTTATCTCGAAGGCAATCAAGTCACCAGTCTCGCTGGCATCGGCGGCATGAAGTGGCTGTCCATGCTTTCGCTCAAAGTCAACGGCGTGACGGACATCGCGCCGCTGGAACCGCTGACGGAACTACAATTTCTGTTTTTGGAAAACAACCAGATCACCGACCTCACACCGCTGCACCGCATGTGGAAGAAGGACAACGACGGTGCGCGTGAATGGGCACCGTACTGCCAGATCTTCATTGAAGGAAATCCCATCAGTGATGCCTCGAAGAAGCTCGTCGAGGAAATGAAGAAGGCAGGCGCACGCTTCACCCCCTGAAAGAAGACTGAGCAAAATTCTTGCCGGTGACGCCACTCACTGCTTAGCATGTGGCATGCATGCGTTTTTTCGCCTCACCGTCCTCGGTCTTCTGCTCTCCAGCGCCCAAGCCGCCAATCCGCCGCGCCAGTGGACCTCCAGTGATGGGAAATCCAAATTTCAGGGCGATCTCATCGAGTTTTCAGACAAGGAAGTGAAAATTCGCCGCAGCACCGACTTCAATCAGTTCCGCGTGCCGCTGGACAAACTTTCTGCCGAGGACCAGCAGTATATCCGCGGCCTGCTGCGCGAGAAACGCCGCGATGCAGCCTTCAAGGACGGCGTGTATGCCCCCAAGGTGACGGGGCAATTCGTCAAAGGCGTCTCCAAACAGGGCCTGAACTACCAACTCTGGGGTAATCCCGGCTTGGATCCCACTCTGCGTCATCCCATCGTCATCTGGTTGCATGGCTCCGGCCAGAGTGGGGATGACAATGAATCACAGCTCGGCGGTTCGCCCAAAATTCTGACCACAGAAGCCAATCAAGCTGAGCGCCCGTGCTTCCTGCTGGCCCCACAGTGCCCGTCCGCCGATATCGGCTGGAAAAACCAGGTGGCAGACAATCTACTCGCCCTGATCGCGGATCTGACGGAGCATCTGCCCATTGATGAAACCCGCATCTACCTCACGGGCTCCTCCATGGGCGGTTTTGGCACCTTCAATATCGCCGCCAAATATCCGCAGGCGTTTGCGGCCTGCGTGCCGCTGTGCGGTGGGGGTGATGTCAAAAACGCGGAGATTTTGAAGAAAATCCCGTTTTGGGTCTTCCATGGCGATAAGGATGATATGGTACCAGTGGAGCGCTCCCGTGTGATTGTGGAGGCCGTGAAACAGGCTGGTGGCGAACTGATGAAATACACTGAACTCGAAGGTGCTGGGCATGGCATCACCGGCCTCGTGTATCCACGCACCGATCTGCACGAATGGCTGTTTCAGCAGAAAAAAATCAGCCCGGCTGCCAACTGATGCTGCACCACCATCATTCGGCCACCTGCCAGCACCATGATGAGGGCGCCGCCCGTGAACTGGCCGCCACGATGCTGGAGCGTGCGCGAGCAGCGGGCCTGAGGCGCACCAAGGCACTGGAGAACATCCTATCGATTCTCGTCGCATCCCACCAACCACTGTCGCTGGCGGACATCGCCGAATCCCCCGAGCTTACCAGCGGGGCCGACAAGGCCACAGTGTATCGAGTGCTCGTCAAGCTGGAGGAACTCGGTCTCATCCGCAGGCTTGGCCTGCATGACCGCAGCGCGTATTACACCATCCTACAGCCTGGGCTGCACGACGATTACCTCATCTGCACCCAGTGTGGCCGCATCCAACGCCTAGACATCGCCTGTCCGGTCGAGGCTTTGGAGAAGCAGATCGAGAAACAGTCCGGCTTCCGCAAACTCTATCATGAACTGGAGTTCTACGGACTGTGTCCGGCTTGTGTGTGATATTTCAGACACAAGCACCCCGGACTAGCTGCCACAAAAAAAGCCTGCTGAATTAATATCCAGCAGGCTCAATAGAAGATTCTGTGATCAGGGTGATGTCACGGTAGCGGTAGTAGTGGTATTACCGTTACTGCCACCACCACCGGTAGAAAGAGCCCCACCATCGCCTGGCGCACCGGAGCCGCCGAGATTTCCAGAGCCGCCACCCTCCGTAGTGGTAGTGGTAGTGGTAGTGGTAGTTCCACTACCACCGGCGATAGGGGCGGCACCGCCGCCAGTACCACCAGTCGTCTGAGCAACACTAACTGCAGTTTGTGCAGCAGGAGCGCCACCGCCACCGGCACTGAATGCCGCACTCACTTGAGTGATTGCGGTGGTCGCCGCCTCAGGCGTTACACCAAGCACAGACGCAACGACTGCAACTGCCGCAGGATCAGCAGCACCAGACGCAGCGCTCGCTGGAGGAGTTGAGGAAGCGGAGGCCGATCCAGACGTGGTAGGGGCGACTGCGGCTCCAAGGATGAACCCGACCGCAGTGGGGGCAGCTTGCAAGGTGCCGCCTTGGCCAACCGTGACCGTTGCCACCGCAGGCTGAGATGCCGAAGGACTCGAGTCAGGGGAGTTACCGGTCACAATTTGGATGGTGCCACCTGTCAGGTTAACACCTGTGACCCCAGCACCGCTGTAGGTAACGCTGCCAGAAG
>JBDNIB010000189.1:0-6302 GCA_041688535.1 Prosthecobacter sp. | reverse complement strand
GATCGGTGAAAACCCTCGCGCGGACGACCTGCCGGTGAATCCGACGCGCAGTAAAAATCTGACCAACTTCCGCGAAGCAGGCGGCACCAAGGCGATCGCGCTCTCGCCGCCGGTTCGCTTCAGCCTGGAGCGTGCCATTGAGTACATCGCCCCCGACGAACTCGCCGAGTGTACCCCCAAGAGCATCCGCCTGCGCAAGCGCATCCTCGACAGCAGCGCCCGCCAGCGCGATCGCAAGAAGACCGAAGCGCAGCTCGAAGGCGCAGAGTAAATCCGTGATCGTGCGGAGGCCGGGCTTTCCAGACCGACACAGGCGGGACCAGGCAGGTTCCGCTTCTAAATCCATGCGTCAACGCGTGGGTGATTTCTCTCTGTGTCCATAGCGCGGCATCACTATTCGTCTCGCATTTTTTCAAGCCGCTTTCTTGGCTCTGCTGCGTTTGGTGCGAACCTGCGTTGGCAGGGATTTTAACAAGGCCGTCGAAACCGTACGGTTTTGACACTCCCTTTTCAGCTTTTGAAGTAGCAGAGCCTCATTGGAATTGTATCGCAGGACACAGTTCTCGACGAGAATCCGCACTTTGAGAAACTTGGTGCGGATGACGGTTTGCGCATTTCCATCCAGGTGTGTGGAGAGTAAACTGTCCATGTCATCGAAGACACGGGTCAGGTCAGTGGTGTTATCAGTAATCATAAGGTCACCAAGCAAACACTCCCTGAAATGAAGTCAATTCGGCTGAATGTGAGATGGTTTGCTGCTCCCAATGAAAAATCTTTCAGCAAATCTTAGAGTCTAGCGTTGATTGACATCGCCCCAGTAGCACGTCAGTCGCCGCCTGATCAGCCGCCCTAGACTTCATCAATACACGCGAGAACCTGCCCCTAGGTTCGGAACATCTGAAAAACAGGAAAGGATCAAAGAACAAAGCTGACCGCAGCTCAGCCCTCAATGCGTCAACGCATAGAAGATGATGTTGATGCCGAGCGGGTAGGCATACTTCTCGGAGAACTCGCGGAAGTACCAGGGGTCACTGCCTTCCTGCTCCCAGCCTTCTCCGGTGTCAGTGTTCCAGCAGATGAACATCATGAGACGGCGTTTGTCATCGAACACGCCACGGTAGTGGACGTGCTCGGAACCGGGCTTGTCGAACTCATAGGTGATGCCCTGGTTTATGACGTACTCGGCGTAGCGGATGTGCGGGATCTGCGGCTTCACCTTGATGGGGAAGACCATGTGGAAGATTTCGTGCTCCAGCGGGATCTCCTCAATCTTGCGGTCGGGCCACATCTGCTTGAGGGCGACGGCGAAGTTGTCCCACTCCCGCGTGCCCCAGAAGTCATCCACCATGACGAAGCCGCCGTTGAGCATGTACTCGCGCATGGTTTTGGCCTCGTCGTCGGTGATGTCGATGTCGCCGACCTCGATCATGTAGAGGAAGGGGTAATGACGGAGCTGCTCGGGATCAATGTCCACGATGGCACCGTTCGGGTTCACCTGTAGCGAGGTGAGCTGCTGCAGGCGGTAGGACATGTTCATGTCGGAATCGGGATAGTCAGTGGACCATTTGCGATTCCCCCGACCGCCCCAGCCACGACCACCGTAGCTCATCGAGTTGTAGCGGATGCGAGCGAAGGTGAAGACATCGTTCGGCAGCTCCTTACTGATCGGCCAGGTGGGATAGTCGTTGCTGTGGCCACTACGCCGCACTTCACGCGGGTCTTCTGGCACGCTGCCGTCTTTGACGCCGAAGTTTGTCGGCTTGCCGCCCCTATTGTCTGGTTCCGCTGCCCAGACTAGGCAACTGATGAGCGCCAGAGCGCTGAGGGTGATGGCAACGCGATTTTTCATGAGCGGAGGTCAGGCTAGGATGCCACGGACGACATCACCATACACGTCCGTGAGGCGGAAGTCACGACCGGCGTAGCGGTAAGTCAGTTGCTCATGATCCAGGCCGAGCAGATGCAGAATCGTGGCATGCAGATCGTGGACGTGGACTTTGTTTTCCTCTGCGTTCATGCCCAGCTCGTCGGAAGTGCCGTAGGCGAGGCCACCTTTCACGCCACCACCGGCCAGGAGGGTGGAAAACGCGGTGTGGTGATGATCACGGCCGCGTTTCATCGGATCAGTCTGCTTGTTCTTGTCCTGGTTCTCCTGCGAATAGGGCGTGCGGCCAAACTCGCCGGTCCAGACGACGAGCGTGTCATCCAGCAGGCCGCGCTGTTTCAAATCCATGATGAGCGCGGCGGAGGCGCGGTCGCTGTCGGCGCACAGCTCGGGATGGCGCTTGTAGTGGTCGCTGTGCGTGTCCCAGGGCTGGTTGTTGCTGCTGGTGTAATAGACGCTGGTGTAACGCACGCCGGATTCCGCGAGACGACGGGCGAGCAGGCAGGAGCGGCCAAACGGCGTGTCCCCATACAGCTCACGCGTCTTGGCGGACTCTTGACTGATGTCAAAGGTGTCCAGCGCCGCCGACTGCATGCGGAAGGCGGTCTCCATGCTTTTGATCTGCGCCTCCAGCGTTGAATCGTTCGCACGGCGGTCGGCGTGGAGGTGATTGAGGCTCTGGATGAGATCGAGCTGCCGCCGTTGCTGCGGGTGAGTGAGCGCGGGGTTCTGCACGTTGGCGACGAGTTTGTTCACGGCCATGTCGGCGGTGATGACGCTGGTGGCCTGGTATTCGGCGGGCAGGAAGCTGTTGCTCCACAACGCGGGGCCGACCACGATGTTCGGCGTGGGTCGCAGCACCACGAAGCCGGGCAGGTTTTCGTTTTCAGAACCCAGACCATACTGCACCCACGATCCGAGCGATGGGCGGATGGGCTGGATGCTGCCGGTGTTCATCATGAGCAGCGCAGGCTCATGGTTCGGCACATCGGTGTGCATAGAGCGAATGACGCAGCAGTCGTCTATAATACTGCCCAGACGAGGCAGACTCTCGCTGACTTCGATACCGCTTTGACCGCAACGGTGGAACTGCAACGGTGAGGACATGAAGCCCGAGGTCTTGGGCGCTTTGTACAGTTTTCCCGAAGGCTGCTTGCCCTCAAAGCGCTTCAGCGCCGGCTTCGGATCAAAGGTGTCCACATGCGAGGGCGCACCGTTCATGAACAGGAAAATGACCCGCTTTGCCTTCGGCGTGATCTGCTGCGGCATTACTGCCTGCGCCTGCGAGCCAATCAGGCCCGCGAGGCCGATGGAGCCAAAGCCTGCGGACATGCTGCGCAGCATGTCGCGACGGGTAAACGGAGTGCTGGAGCGATCAGTCCACATAAAGCATTTCATTGGTGGCCAGCAGGGCCTGCGCGAGCTGTTCCCAGCCGGTCATGCCTGTATCTGCTGCGGTTTGGGCCAGGAACTCGTGCGCGAATTGCAACTCCTGCGCCTCGGGCTCGCGGGCAAAGATCAGGGCGTAGGCGTGGCGGATGCGCGCGGCATCATCACCTTTCACCGCGAGCAGACGTGCGGCGAGCGCTTTGGCCTGCGCCAGCATGAAGGGACTGTTGAGGATGAACAGTTTTTGCGTCGGCGTGGTGCTGGAGGAACGCCGCGCGGCATGCACGTTCGCATCCGGGTAGTCGAACAGCATGAGCGTCTTGTTCAACTCCCGGCGGCTGACTTTAGAATACACCGTGCGCTGCAGGCTGACGGCATCATCCAGCTCCTGCGACTTGCCGCCCTCGCGATTGAGCGTGCCAGCGACGGCCAGCACGGAATCGCGATACTGCTCGATGCTCAAGCGGCGGCGTTCCATGCGCCAGAGGTTCGTGTTGGCCTGATCCAGCGCCTCATTGGCCGCGCTGCCCTGACTGCTCTGCCGGTAGGTCGCGGAGAGCACCAGCTCGCGCATCAAATGCTTCACCGACCAGCCACCCTGCACAAAGCGGCGGGCGAGATCATCCAGCAGCGCCGGGTGCGTGGGCGCATCACCCGTGAGGCCGAAATTGCTCGTGGTGCGTGCTAGCGGCTTGCCAAACAGCAAGTCCCACACGCGGTTCACCATCACGCGGGCGGTGAGCGGATTCGCCGCATCGGCGATCAGTGCCGCCAGCTCCGCCCGACCGCTGCCCTGCTGAAACTTCACCGGCTCATCCTTGCTCAACACCTTCAAATAACCGCGTGGAGCCAGTGCGCCGGGCGATTCGACATCGCCACGATCATAAATCGGCAGATCGTGCGGTTTGTCCTCTTTGACGATGTGCAGCGTGCCTGCGTGCATCTGCTCCGCCTTCGTTTTATTCTCCTCCACTTTGCCATCGGGCCGCAGGCTGACCAACTGCACGCTCGCGAAGACGCCAGCCATCGCATAATAATCCTGCATCGTGATCGGATCGAACTTGTGATCATGGCAGCGGGCGCAGGCTACGGTCAGACCGAGAAACGTCTGCGACACCGTGTCCACCTGCTCCGCCCACTCCTCCGCCTGCACATCCAGCCTGCCACGCGAATACAGCTTGTGGCCGAGACCGAGAAAACCCAGCGCGGCGAGGTCGCCTTTGTTCTTTGGCTCGATCAAATCCACGGCGAGCTGCTTTTTGACGAACGAGTCATACGGCAGGTCCGCATTGAAGGCGTTGATGACCCATTCGCGGTAGAGCCAGGCATTGGGAAAGTTCAGCGCTGTGTTGCCACCGACCTGATGCGCCTGGTCTTCGGCATAGCGGGCCAGCATGAGCCACACGCTGGTCATGCGCTCGCCAAACGCACGGCGGCTCAGCAGATCGTCCACCAGCCGCGCATAGGCAGCCGGGCGGGCATCTGCGACAAAGGCGCTGACTTCCACCGGCGTCGGCGGCAGGCCAATCAAATCGAGTGTAAGCCGCCGGATCAAAGTCTGCCGTGAAGCTTCCGGCGCAGGTGTGAGATCCGCCGCCTCCTGCTGCGCACGAATGAAATGATCCACGCGCTGCTTGGGCCAGCTCGTGTCCTTCACCGCTGGCAAAGGCTGCGCCTGCGGCAGCACGAAGGCCCAGTGCTGCCGTGCGGCGTTCCAATCAATCGGCGCACGCTCGGCGGAGGCGAGCGAGCCCGTCAAACACACCAAGATCACCAATCGGTGACGGCAAAACTTGGGAAATGCGATGAATTGAGGGCTAAACACCTGCAATCAACGCAGCAAGTCCGGCATCCTATCGCCTGACCGCAGAAGGAACCGGCATGCAGTTCGAAAAGAACCAAACAGGCATCCACTACGCCGCAGCAGACAGCGCGGTCTGCGCCATCAACTTGGCATCCTCAATGATTTCGGCTCCGGTGAGAATAGCGCCCCGCAAATTCGTCCCCTTTAAGCTCACCCGCAGCAGCCGCGTACTGCTGAGGTCAGCTCCGCTCAAATTCGCACCGGTGAAATCCGCGCGACGGAGGTCGGTGCCTTTAAAGTTGGCCCCCTGCAGATCCGCGCCGGTGAACCTCACGCCAGTGCATTTCGTCCGGCGCAGGTCGGCACCTGCAAGATGGGACAGGCTGAGGTCCGCGCCATTGAGATTGGCTTCCTGGAGATTCGCGCCAGCAAGGTTCGCCTCACGGAGAATGGCCAGACTGAGTTCCGCCCCGTCGAGATTTGCGAGACGCAGGCTCGCCCGGGCAAGATTGACCCGCCGAAGATTCGCCCCGCTCAAGTCCACGCCATCGAGGTCGGCAGACAAAATTTCCTCCTCCAGGAGAACCATATTCCAGGCAAATGATCCTTGCCGCAGGACATCCAAGCATGCTGTTTTATTCATGTCCAAAGCTCGGCAATAGCGGGTGGCGGTAAAGCTGCGGATTGTAAGCAGATTGTTCTGCTCAGGAGGCTTGCGCCCTCAGAACAGCGTGCGGCTTTGCCACATGTCAACTCGCTGCATTTTCAGCAAGTACCGGTGGCCGGACTCGATCCGACACTCCCACGCCAACATTCTGCTCAAAGCTCAATGCTGACCGGTGTTCCCACCGCCACGGAACGGAAGAATGCTGCCGCCATGGGGCCCGGCATGCGGATGCAGCCGTGCGAGGCCGCGTAGCTGGGCAGGTAGCCTTCATGCATGCCGGTGCCGCTCACGATACGCATGAAATTCGGCATCTTTGCCCCCTCATAGCGAGCACCTGCGGGTTTGGGGTCTTTGCTGGTGTCCACGTCCTTTTGGATCACCACGCCATCGGCATCCACATAGTCGCCAAACAAGGAGGACTCATGATTGGCGTCTTTTTGGAGGATGTGAAATTCTCCCGTCACCGTGTCAAGCCCTTCACGTCCTGATGAAATCGCCGATTCACCGACGAGTTGACCGTCTTTGTAAAAATACGCGCGTTGCCGTGACAGGCTGAT
>JBDNIB010000188.1:0-3923 GCA_041688535.1 Prosthecobacter sp. | reverse complement strand
GTGCTCGTGGCTTCCGCAACTTCAACAACCTCAAAGCTATCTGTTATTGGATGGCTGGAGATCGCAACCTCAAAATCCCTTCCGCTTTTACCCACCCGGTATAGCGAAGCGCCGAAAATGGTGTGCCGGTTTCCGTCAAGACGGTAAAATCCGGGCTTCCCGTCACGGTCCATTACACCAAGGTGGGAAGCCTGCTGATGGCAGATCAGGTCATCGTGAGAAAGGCCGTGATCGTCCCGACTGCGGTCATTGAGGGAAAGAAAACCGTCATCACCACGACCACCACGAGCAAATAACTTGATCACCGCAGGCGGCAGCGGCGGCAATCCAGGCAAAGGAATACTCAAACCATGAAACAACACTTCATCTTTGCCGCCGCAGCAGCTTTTCTGGTTTCTTGCGACAAACCCGCCGCTACGCTTTCAAACAAGACCGTTAAGACCGACACCACCAGCGTTCGTTCGGGTACCAGAACGGAAAGACAGTTGAAAAACAGTGCCATCATCATTTACCCGCCCGGCACCACATCACTTGCAGGCGGCATTCCCGTCCCCCCACCGCCACCAGGCAACAAACACGAAACAAACCCATGAAAAAACACCTCATCCTAGCCACCACCGCCGCCCTCCTGGTCGCTTGCGACGCCCGCTTCAACACCGCCACTCCTCCCGACACCGTGATCGAGAAGAACACTACCATCATCGCCCCGCCGGCTGAGCCGAAGGTGAAAACAAAACCATCATCGTCAATCCGCCCGCGAGTTCGACCACCGAAAAGAAAACCACCACGACCACAACCGAAACCAAGGAATAACCCCTCCACACAACACACCCATGAACAAACTTATTCTCTCCTGCCTGACAACCGCCGGTCTCCTGCTCCTCTCCAACTGCGAGACCTATGACGACGATGATGACCACTCCCACCACCGCGGCACCACCACGACAACGACGGAAGAAACCACGCTAAGCACTCCGTACGCCAGAAGTCCCGTCTCCACCACCGTGGAAACCCAGACCACGAGGTCTGCCTACTAACGCACGCACACACACGAAGTTCTACAAGCGGTCTGGCGCAAGCCAGGCCGCTTTTTGTTGGCCGAATCGACGCCCTGGAAAGCGTGTCATCGCATGGTGGTAGGGTTATACCCCATGGCGAAGGGGCATACTGGTGACTTAGTGTGCAAGTAATGAACACACTCGAAATCAAAGGCGACTGGAACATCATCAAGGGCAACCTCAAACAGAAGTGGGCACAGCTCACGGATAACGATCTCCAGTTGATCGAAGGCAAGCAGGATGAGCTGCTGGGACGCATCCAAAAACGCACGGGCGAAACCCGTGAGGCGGTGGAAACCGCCATCAAGGAATATCGCACCGCCCTGGCCGCCTGAACCAAATCCATTTCAATCCCCCCGACCCAAACATTAACACCCAACGCACACAAACCCATAAAAACATCCATGAAACGTCTCACCTTACTTCTGCTCGCCTCCGCCATCTGCACCCTTGTTGGTACGAGTTGCCGCACCTTCCGCGGCTTCGGACAAGATGTTGAGCACGTCGGCGGTCACATTGAACGCGCGGCGAGACACTAATCGTCACGCAACTTGCTGAGGCGTTGTTGCCAGACCAAAAAAGTCTGCAACAACGCCTTTTTAATGCCTTCGTCATGGTCTGGCAGTCAAGCTGGCCGATTGCATTGAGGATCATGGCCTCTCTTCTTTGCTGCCGGGAGGGATGAACAACTGGAATCGACACATGGAGCAGTCCGCAGCCCTCGGACTGACACTGGATGGGTAGGGTTACACCCCATCGCGATTGCAGAGGGCGTGTTCCATCGTGCAGCCTATGAAACCCACCGCCCTGTCCTCACTCGCCATTTTTCTGACCCTGGCCGCAGCCACCCTATTGCTGGCCCATGTGCCGCTTGGTGCTTCCGAAATGGACACACGCATCGAAGAATCAGCCAAGAAGTCCTATGTGTACCGCACTTATCTCATGGATGATGCCATCCAGACACATTCCAAAGATGGCGTGGTCACGCTGACGGGTTCCGTGAATGATGATTCCCACAAACTGCTGGCTTCGGACACGGTGTCCGGTCTGCTGGGCGTGAAGAGCGTGATCAATGAGATTGAGGTCAAGGCAAGTCCACCTAAAGACTCCGACACTTGGCTGTACCTGAAGGTGAAGAGCACCCTCGCCTATCATAGCAGCGTGAGTGCGCTCAACACCCAGGTGGAGATGAAGCAGGGCGTGGCCATCCTCAAAGGCGAGGCCATCAGCGAAGCGCAGAAGGAACTGACCACGGAATACGTCAAGGACATCGAGGGCATCACGGAAGTCAAAAATGAAATGCTCGTTGTCACCCCCTCGAAGCAACCGGAACGGTCCATCGGTGAAATGATCGACGATGCGTCCATTTCGGCCCAAGTGCGCATGGCGCTGATGTCGCATCGTTCCACGAGCGCCTTCAGAACTTCCGTGGCGACCTTGGAAGCTGTCGTCACGGTCGGCGGTAGCGCCAAAAGCGCGGCTGAAAAAGACCTCGTGACCAGGCTCGTCACCGACATCAAAGGCGTGAAGAGCGTCGTCAACAATATGATTGTCGAAGCTGCCGCCACCACGAACTAAAACCACCCGGAGACTGTCGGCTGCCGCGATGACGCGCTGGTCGGCAGTTTTTTTCCACCCAAACGAAAGACCTCATCGCATGCTCACCACCATCGCCATCATTCTTGTCATCCTCTGGCTGCTCGGTCTCGTGAGCAGCTACACCATCGGCGGCTTTATTCACATTCTGCTGGTCGTCGCCATCATCATCATCCTGCTGCGAGTCATTCAAGGTCGTCGGGTCCTGTGAATTTTCCGACTTCCCCCCCACTATTCATGAATCATCCCATACGTGCAGTACTAGTCTGCGTACTGTCACTTTATTTTCAATCCGGTGCCGCCAAGGCTAAAGATGACACTGCTGGCGGCACGCTCGGTGTTTACCTGGAGAACGACGCCTTCGCCGGCACCGATCGCTACTACACCAGCGGGGGGATGCTGAGCTGGAGTTCGCCGAATCTCGAAAAATATGCCGATTCACCGTACGCGAGTCCGTTTCTGCCGCTGATCGACCTCCTGCCGTACATCCATGAAACAGAGTACCAAAAAAACCTCGTCTTTGCACTCGGACAGAACATTTACACGCCGGACAACACTGAGGCATCCGGCCTGATCGGCAATGACCGGCCTTACGCCGGCTGGCTTTACACCGGCTTCGGCGTGGTGTGGAAAAACCAGCGTGTACGCAATTCACTCATGCTCAACATTGGCGTGGTCGGCTCCTGGTCTTACGCGCAGGAGGCTCAGCGATATGTCCACGATGCGCGTGGCTTTGATAATCCCAACGGCTGGGACAACCAGCTCCACAATGAGCTGGGTGTCACGCTGGCCTACGAACGCACCTGGCGCGTTCCACATATCGCGCGCCGCAGTGGTTTCGACTGGGAATTCATGCCGCATGCCGGAGCCGTCGCGGGCAACGTGCATACCTATGCCAACCTCGGTGGCGAACTGCGCGCAGGTTTGAATCTGCCGGACGACTTCGGCACCGGCGTCATCGGTCCCTCCAGCTCGACTTCGACACCAGTGGACGGCAGCATGGGTGCCTCACGTTCGTGGTTTCCCCTCGGCATGTATGTCTTTGCCCGTATGGATGGCCGTGCCGTGGCCCGCAATGTGTTTCTCGATGGCAACACCTTCGGCAACAGTCCTTCGGTGGGGCACAATCCATTCGTGGCTGATTTAACTCTACTCTGTCATTTGATTTAAATTTTTTCATCAGGCCATAGTGGTGGGCGGTCGGCGCGGGTTTTTCGCCGGCGCTGCACTTGATCACGCTCGCGCTTTTTAATGCGGCTTTCCAGCATC
>JBDNIB010000187.1:0-5056 GCA_041688535.1 Prosthecobacter sp. | reverse complement strand
TTTCAACAACGACTTCCTGCCCGCCTACCATCAAGGCGTGCGCGTCGTCGGTGGCGCGGAACCCATCGTCGATCTCGACCGCCGCACGCGTCAGAAGGGACTGCAAGAACTCGAACTCGGTCTCGCCAACGTTCTCAACAACAAGCACCTCAGCACCCGCGCAGGTGACGGCGACCTCTCTGCCCGCATCCGCACCTTTGAAACCGCCTTCCATATGCAGACCGAGGCGCAGGAGGCCTTTGACATGAATCAGGAGAGTGACGCCACGCTGAATCTCTACGGCATGAAACGCGGCGACAACGATAGCTTCGGCTGGCAGTGCATTGTTGCTCGTCGTCTCGCCGAACGCGGCGTGCGTTTCATCGAAGTCGTGGACGGCAGCAGCAGCAAAAATTGGGATGACCACGCCGACATGGCCAAACACGCCGACCACGCCAAACGCATCGACCAGCCCATCGCCGGACTGCTGCGCGATCTCAAAGAACGCGGCATGCTTGAAGACACGCTCGTCGTCTGGACCACCGAATTTGGCCGCACGCCCGGCGTGGACGGCACCAAGGGCCGCGGTCATCACAGCGCCTGCTTTTCATCATGGATGGCCGGCGGCGGAGCCAAAGGAGGCATGGCACACGGCGAGACCGACGAACTCGGCGCCACCGTGGCCAAGGACAAAGTCCACGTTCACGATTTCCACGCCACGATTCTACATCTGCTCGGCTTCGATCACACCAAGCTCACCTATCGGCACGGCGGCCGCGATTACCGGCTCACGGATGTGTTTGGGAATGTGATTCCCGAACTACTGGCGTGAGTGCGCTATCGCGTGGTGCGCACACCCAAGCGGATCATCCCGTTTTATCCATGTCAGGATGTCTGCGGCTTGAGCTGGTTCACGCACGCGTCTCGAAGGCGCGGAAGTAATGCAGCACGGGGTAGTCATAGCGATTGCCGAGGGCTTCTTTGAGCTTGCCGAGGCTTTCCAGGCCATGCTTGGCTGCGGCGGCACGGATTTCGACTGCTTCTTCTTCGGTGAAGTAGTCGGGCGGGTCGGCCTGCAGCTCGCCGTGCTGGATGGTCTGGGCTATGTGATTGTGGATGGTGCTCATGACGAGGCTGCGGAGCGAGGCGATCTTTTCGGGGCTGTGGCCTTGGCGATGTAGGCGCAGTGTTTCCAAGGCGGTGCCGCTGAGTCCAGTTTCGCTCTTCATTTTCGGCGGAAGCGGTGACGGGGCATCAATGGCGAAAGTCTGCGCCTCATGCGTTTCCAGCCAGGTCGTGATCGCGCCCATGAAAACCGCGCCGTAGTCGGCGAGCTTCTGGCTGCCGACGCCGGGGATGGTGAGGAAGTCGCGGCCGGTGTGCGGATAGGCGCGGCACATGTGGCGCAGGCTGGTATCGCCAAAGACAACATAGGGCGGCACGCCACGCTCGTCGGCGAGCTTTTTGCGCAGGGCACGCAGTTCGGTGAAAAGGGCTTCGTCGCAGGCGATGCTGCCGGCTTTGGCGACTTTTGCGGTGCTGGTGCTGTTCGCCACGGCGATGGGTGCGCGAGTGAGCATGACCGGCGTGCGATTCATCAGCGTAGCGAGACCTTGTTTTGACAAATTGAGCGTCTGAAACGAATCGGGCGAGGCATCAATGTAACCGAGACGGATGAGCTGGCGGCCCAGAGCGGTCCATTCCTCACGCGGCGTGTCCTTGCCGATGCCGTAGGTGCTGAGCTGGTCGTGATACCATTTGCGAATCTTCTCCGTGTTCGCCCCGGCGAGTACTTCGAAGACGTGGTTCAGCCCGGTGCTAAAGCCGCTCTTTTGTTTGATGCGGAAGATGCAGCTCAGCAGCTTCTGCGCGTGCGTGGTGGCGTCCCAGGTCTCGCGCGCTGTCAGGCAGATGTCGCAGCCGCCGCAGTTGTCGCCGGGCCACTGCTCGCCGAAGTAGTCGAGCAAGGCCACGCGGCGGCATTCGCTGCCTTCGGCGAAGTCGGCCATCAGGCGCATCTGCCGCGCGGCGATGTCTGCGGCCTTCGCGTCGGTCATTTCGTCAAGGAACTTCAAATTGCGCACCAGATCGCCGCGTGAATAGAGCAGCACGCACTCGCTGGGCAGGCTATCGCGGCCAGCGCGCCCGGTTTCCTGGTAGTAGCCTTCGATGTTCTTCGGCAGATCGGCGTGGATGACGTAGCGCACATCCGGTTTGTTGATGCCCATGCCGAAGGCGATGGTGGCGCAAACGACATGCGCTTCATCGCGGATGAAGGCTTCTTGATTTGCCGCCCGCTCCTCCGGCTGGAGGCCCGCGTGATAGGCCACCGCCTTCACACCCTCCGCGCATAGCGCTGCTGCGAGGCTCTCGGCGCTTTTGCGTGACTGCACATAGACGATGCCCGCTTCATCAGGCCGCTGGCGCACGAAATCATAGACTTGGCTGGTCGTCTTGGCCTTCGGCAGGACGCTGTAGCTGAGGTTGGGCCGATTAAAGCTCGCTAGAAAGACCCCCGGCTCCTGCAGATGAAGCTGGCGGATGATGTCACCGCGCACCTGCTCCGTCGCCGTGGCGGTGAGTGCGAGAAATGGCACGCCGGGCAGCTTGTCACGCAGTTGGGCCAGCCTCCGATACTCCGGGCGGAAATCATGCCCCCACTCGCTGATGCAATGCGCCTCATCCACCGCGACGGCGGTGACGTTCCAGCGTTGTAGATCGCTGATGAAGTCCGGTATCATTATCCGTTCCGGCGCGGCGTAGAGCAGCTTGTAGTGCCCGTGCTCCAGTCCGCTGCGCCTGCGTGCGGCTTCGCTACCTTGAATGGACGAATTGATAAACGTCGCCGCCACCCCGCTCGCCACCAGCGCATCGACCTGATCCTTCATCAGCGCGATAAGGGGTGAAATGACCAGCGTGATGCCATCACGAGCCAGCGCCGGAAGCTGAAAGCACAGCGACTTGCCCGCGCCCGTCGGCAAAATGGCCACCACATCTCGGTTCGCCAGCGTGGCGTCCATGATCTCCCGCTGGAGCGGACGAAAGGTGTCGTAGCCGAAGGTTTGTTTGAGAATGGACGCGAGTTGGCAGGCGCTCATGGTGATTGAGTCAACATCTTGGGCTGTTCGGCTGCGATTGCCAATCGAAGCTACAATGACATGTTGCCGCCCATGAAGACACAGCCATCTTCCGTCACCTCCCGCCGATTTCTTTTCGGGGTCGCGGGATTTACTACGGCGCTTGGTGTTGGAGCCTGGCGGTTTTGGCAGCCCAGAACTCCTGCATCTTTGGGATGGCAGACTTTACGGCGAACCTCGCATGCTCTGGGTTCTGCTGTCACGATGACCGTGCTGCATCGTGATCGTGCTGCTGGCGAGTTGGCGCTGGATGCCGCGTTTGCGGAGCTGGAGCGTGTCGAAAATGTGATGAGCCTCTACCGGACGGAGAGTGAAATCAGCCGATTAAACCGTGAAGGTGCGTTGAACGGTCCGGACCAGTATTTGGTGGAGGTGTTACGCTTTGCCAGGGAGATCTCGGCGAGCTCGAATGGGGCGTTTGATGTGACGGTGCAGCCGTTGTGGAGCCTGCATGCGGCGGCGCTCAAAGAGGGGCGGCTGCCTGATGCCATGGCGGTGAGCGAGGCCCGCAGCCGGGTGGACTGGCGGCGAGTGGAAGCAGGCGTGGAACGCGTGGTGCTGCATGGTGAAGGCACCGCCATCACGCTCAATGGCATCGCACAAGGTTTCGCGGTCGATGTCGTGCTGCGGACTCTGCGGGCACACGGGGTGCAGCATGCGCTGATCGATACGGGCGAACTGGGCGCGATGGGGCGCAACGCGGAAGACGCTGCCTGGACCGTCGGCATCCAGCATCCGCGCAGCCAGGAGGCCTTGGCGACAGTGACGCGGCTGGAAGACCGCTGCTTGGCGACCTCGGGCGATTATCAAACCGCCTTCAATGCGGACTTCAGCCGACATCATGTGTTTGATCCGGCGACGGGTGTCTCGCCCGGTGCACTGGCCAGCGTCTCGGTGGCTGCGCCCACCGGTATGGGCGCAGACGCGCTCTCCACTACATTGATGGTCATGGGGGCTGAACGCGGCATGGAATGGCTGGCAACATTCGCAGACACCGACGCGCTGCTGATTTTTAAAGATGGCCACCGCACAATGACGCCCGGCTTCCTGGTGTTGGCATGACCACTTGAGGAGAAAGAGCGCGGTTCAGTTGCGGAACAACGGCCCGCGTGAATACTCGGCCATGTCCGAAACGTCGCCTGCCGACCTGAAAGCCAAATCCGCGCCTGCTAAATTCGGCACCTTCGGCGGCGTCTTCACGCCGAGTACGCTGACGATTCTCGGCGTCATCATGTTCCTGCGTTTCGGGCAGGTTGTGGGGCAGTCGGGGATCTTGGATGCGCTGATCATTGTCGCCTGTGCCAAGCTGATCACGACGCTGACCGCGTTGTCGATTTCCGCCGTGGTGGTGGAAACCGACCTGCTGGAAGGCGCGAAGTCGCTGCTACAGTGCCACGGTCTCGGCGGGTTTAAACCCAATACGGTGATTCTCGGCTGGTCGGACGAGCCTGACGCCAGCAGCTCCTACGGACGGCTGCTCCGCCTGATCAAAGATCTGGGCAGAAGCCTGGTCATCGCCCGCTGCAAGCAGGAGGACCGCCTCCGCTGGACATCACCCGTCGGCACCATCGACATCTGGTGGCGTGGCGGTTGGCAACAGCGCCTTGATGCTCCTGCTGGCCCACCTCCTGGTGCAAAACGCCGAATGGCGGCGGAATACCATCCGCATCCTGCATGCCGTCGATGATTACGCCGATGTGGAAAAAGCCCGTGCTGCACTCCTGAAGATGCGGGAACTTGCGCGGGTCAAGGCCACCGTGGAAATTGTCGTTGGCAAGGCTGAGCATGAATTGATGCGGGCCACATCACGGGACGCCGCTGTCGTGATGATCGGCTACGATCCGCCCGAGAATGAGGAGCTGCCGCTGTTTTCACCCGAATTGTCGGCCTGCGTGGATCAGTTTCGCAATGTGCTGCTCGTCTCCAGCGGTGGTGGTGTG
>JBDNIB010000186.1:0-11178 GCA_041688535.1 Prosthecobacter sp. | reverse complement strand
AGCAGGAAAGATGGGCAGTTGGATCTGGGGCATGCAGTGAAGATGCGCAAAAATCCAAATCGCGCGAGGTTCGACTCAAGGGTTTTCCAACAGCCGCCGCATCATCCCTGGTTCCTTCGGCCCGAGCTCAGGATGTCTGAGGCTTGGCTCATCCGCCTTGCATCTGCCGGGGCCACCCGCTAAAAACAGCCCATGGTACGTCTCACAATTCTCGGCAGCGGCAGTTCGGGGAACTGCGCCGTCATTTCCACGGAACGCACCACGCTGCTGCTGGATGCCGGCCTGAGCGCCAAGCAGATCTGTCTGCGCCTCGACGCCTGCGGCTTCTCGCTGGACATGCTGGATGGCATCCTGCTCACCCACGAGCACCAAGACCACACCGGCGGAATTGAGGTGCTGAGCCGCAAGCGCCAAGTGCCGCTATTTTGCACCGCTTTGACGCAGGAAACCATCGCCAGCAGCCTAGGCTTCAAAAAACCGCCACCGTGGCGGCTCATGACCACCGGCTCGGCCTTCGAGTTTCAGGATCTGCGCATCGAATCCTTCCCCGTCCCGCATGACGCTGTCGATCCGGTCGGTTTCATCATTCAAGACGAGGAATCTCGCCTCGGCGTGCTCAGCGATGTCGGTTTCGTGACGAATCTGATCAAAGACCGGCTCAAGAACTCCGACAGCCTCTTCATTGAGGCCAATTACGACACCCAACTGCTCGAAAACGACACCAAACGTCCCTGGGCAACGAAGCAGCGCATCAGCTCGCGCCACGGCCATCTTTCCAACGAGCAGGCCGCCGAACTGGTGCGCGAGATCGCCCATCCCGGCCTCAGCCACGTCGTGCTCGGTCATTTGAGCGACGACTGCAACGATCCCGCCACCGCCTCCCGTCACATTCGCCAAGCGCTGGATGCCGCTGGTACCACCGATGCCCGCGTCATCTGCGCCGAGCGCCGCAAGCCGACCGCGACCATTGAGGTCGTGCGCCGCCGTCCCAGCACCAGCGT
Source organism: Prosthecobacter sp. (assembly GCA_041688535.1). Lineage (GTDB taxonomy): Bacteria > Verrucomicrobiota > Verrucomicrobiia > Verrucomicrobiales > Verrucomicrobiaceae > Prosthecobacter. The sequence goes on along the minus strand of JBDNIB010000186.1, from coordinate 10,177 downwards.
GAGCTTCTGCATCGCCAGCACTGAGCCTGCCGGGCAACTGGCGTTGTTTTGAACCCAATGAACACCCCACTGATCATCCGCAGCCTGCTGGCACTCGTCCTCATCACCGGCCTGTGGCTGGCATGGTGGATTTTTGGCCGTTCGCCGGAAGCACAGGTGAGTGCGGCACAAGCGACGCTAATCGCAGCGATCGAAGATCGCGACTGGGATGAGCTGGCGGAGCTCCAGGCAGAAAACTATACCGACGCCTACGGCCACACCCGCGAATCAGCGCTCCAAGACGGCCGCAAGTACCTCAGCGGCTTTTTCACGCTGACGCTCAAGACGGATCAAACCACGATCCAGGCCACGCCGGGCCAAGGCGTGGTGAAGACGCAGATCCGTCTCGAAGGCAACGGTGCTGGCTACAGCCAGATGGTGCTCGGCCACGTCAATCAACTGACCGAACCCTGGGTCTTCCACTGGGGCAATCCCGGCCGCTGGCCCTGGGACTGGCAGGTGAACATGGTTCACAACGATCAGGTGCGGTAAGCCTGCCGGACATCTGGCATTTCGTTGCCAGGAGGACGCAGAGACTTGGAGCTGTCTGATCAAAAACTCTGCCACCTCTGCTCCTTTGCCTCTCTGCGGTAAAATCGAACCATTCTGCGCCACTCACGGCACGCCGTGACCTTTGGCAGCTTCCCACAGGCCGTACCAGTCTTCGCGGTCGAGCTTGATGTCCGCTGCTTTCACCACAGCATGGATGCGTTCGAGCTTGTTGGTGCCGATGATCGGCAGCGGGCAGGACGGATGCGCCATGAGCCAGGCGTAGGCGAGTTGGTCGAGCGTGGCACCGTCATACTTGGCTGACAAATTCGCCGCCACCTGCTGCACGCGCACCGCCGCTGCATCACCCGGCTGCATCAGGCGGCCCTGGCCCAGCGGTGACCAGGCCATCGGCAGAATGCGGTGGCGCTGGCACTGGTCGGCGGTGCCGTCGTCGATCGGGTCCATGTGCAGCAGGCTGAACTCGACCTGGTTCGTCACCAGCGGCTGGTCCATGCGCGAGTTCAGCAGCTCAAACTGATGCACGTTGTAGTTCGAGACGCCAGCGCTGCGGATTTTGCCATCCTTGAGCAGTTGGTTCAGTCCGGCGGCGGTTTCATCCGCGCTGGTCAGCCAGTCGGGGCGATGCACGAGCAGGAGGTCGATGTGGTCGATGCCCATGAAACGCAGCGATTTTTCCGCGCTCTTGATGATGCGGGCGGCGGTGACGTTGTAGTGCGCGACCTTGCGCTCAGGATGGAATTCGCAAGGGATGTAGATGCCGCTTTTCGTCACGATCTCGATCTTGCTACGGAAAGACGGGTCCAGCTTCAAGGCGGTGCCAATGGCCTCCTCCACCTTGTAGCCGCCGTAGATCTCCGCCGTGTCCAGTGTGGTGATGCCGAGGTCAGCGCAGGCCTTGAAACGGTTCAGCAGCGCCTGGGGCGTGCAGTTGGCCTTGTCTGCGTCGTCCAGGATACGCCAAGTGCCATAAACGAGGCGGGAGAATTCAGGGCCGTTGGGAGCGATGCGGTGGCGAGTGATCATTCGGCGACCATTGCTGGCGATGTGTCATCCGACAAACAAAAAACGGCATCTCTCGCGAGATGCCGTCGGGAAAATGTTTTGCCGTTAAAATCAGGCGGGCTTCGTCAGCGCACCCACTTTGAGCGCCAGACGGCTCTTAAGGCGGGACGAGGTGTTCTTTTTGAGCACCTTGGTCTTGGCGGCCTTGTCAGCGGCGGCGGAAAACTCGCTCAGGGTGGTGGCGGCGGCGGCAGCGTCTTTGTTGTCCACCGCGGCGATCACCTTCTTGCGCAGGGTGCGGATGCGGCTTTTCACCGACTGATTGTGGGCGGTGCGCACAATGGTTTTGCGGATGTCTTTTTCTACGGAGCGGATGTTGGCCATAAAGGGGTCGGGGGAAAGGGCGGCGAGAATAGGATGCCACTCCCGCCCTGTCAAACTGGAATCCTGCTGATGCATCGCCAACAGGTTTTGCTTGGCTCCGACGGGCTAATCCAGTAAAACAGCAGACAATCCAGCCATGCTCGAAATTGAAATCTACGCCTCAGGCCTGCGCGACGAAACGTGCATGCTCCAGCTTCGCAACCAGATGGACCAGTTCCCCAAGGTCCGCTACAAGATCGACTCCCGGCACGACTTGGTCTATTTCGAGATCGACAAGCCCGGCGACCTCAACCAGCAGGAGATCCATCAAATCTTCGAGGCCATGGGCCTGGTACCACGCTTTGTCGGTCAGATTCCCGACGAACTGCTCGCCCGCAGCGGCACGGTGAAGTTAAGCTGAAGCCGTCAACAGCAGCCGAGCCGCCTCCTGCATGCGCCGCAGCACATAATACACCGTCTGGCTGCGCAGCCGCACCAGCTTCGCGCCGATGATGCGCGGCACGAAGTCCGGCAACACCGCGATCACCTCCCGCAGCGTGCAGCCGTTCAGTCCACGACACAGGACCGTTGTCAGCGCGCGTGTGAGCGTCTGCACCTTTGGCCCCAGGCTGATCGCAAAGTGCACACGCCCGCCGTTTTCAACCCGCACATGCACACCCACCGTGTCCGTGCATTCCGCATCGTGCCGCACATCTTCAAAATCGAACGTTTCACCCGCTTGTGGCGCATGCGCCGAGGAGGCAGCCGCCAGATCGATCAGATTCTCCCGCCGCTCGCCTTCCGGCAGCGATTCGAAAAAAGTGATCAGCTCGCCCAAGGCGGCAGGATAGTCAGCCATGCTCACTTTTTGACCGGCTTCGGCCATAAATCCACCACGGGCAGCTCGATGAACTGTTTCCAACGCGCCTCGCTCTGCGCCTGCGTCGCCACGCCGTCGTGAACCCACAGCGCGTAACGCACGCGCAGCTTTTTCTCCGCTGTGACCGCGACGGACTCATCCAGGCTCAAACAGCAGCCCATCCAGCCGTCATTGCGCACATGAAAAGCTGTCGGGTTGTGCGGATTCATCGGGTGATTCATCAACGTGATGCCACCGAAGCCGCCCGCGTCGTTCGTGATGCGCCCGCTGTAGTCGCACCACCGCGCCGGTTTGCGGAAGACCTCCTCCTCATTGATCTGACCTTCGGAATTGAGAATGCGCCCGCCGCCGTCATGCACGCCGATGCTTTTAGCCAGTCGCACCGCCACCAGACCGAAGCCGGTCGCGCCAAACGTCGCGGTCTTGCCCTGCGGTGGTGAAAATTCCAGGTCGATGATCATAAACCAGCTCTTCGCCCCGTCCAGCGGCCGGATCTCGGTGCGCCGCACTTCCACGAGCTGAATCGACTTGTCCTCTTCTTTGAGCCAGTGATTCACCATGCGCATCGACGCGAACTCGTCCGTGTCCTCGTAGCCCTCCCGTGACACCTCCACGTTCACGATGCGGCCCTGCTTTTTGGCGTAATCGCCCCAGAAATCGAGGTCGTTCACCATGTTATGCGTCACCCACACGCTGTTGTGGTGCGAGTGCGTCAGCGGATCATGCGGATGCCCCATGCGTGTCAGGCTCACGTCGCTGGAACCGCGAATCGGGTGCCAAAACGGCCGCATGTCCTGCGGATCGAAGTGCATCGCCGTCAGCTCCCGCCCGTCGAGTTGAAACGACGTAACGTGATGCGGCAGCGGCACCGCCTGCATGCGCGGAATCGGCTTCGCCGTGGGCAATTGGGCGGACAAGGTGGCGGTGATGCCCAAAAGAAGGCTCAAAATTCTCATGCCATGTCCAAACGCCCGTCCGCGCCCATTTTCCATGCTCAATTTTCCATTTTCAGTTCTTCCATTCCCATCCGCTCCCGCTACGCTCGCCGTCCTCCACCATGAAGACACTCCTTCTCTCTCTCATCTTCGCCGCGTCCTCTTTCGCGGCCACCATCCCCGATGCCGCCAAAGTCGGCCAGTTCTACGCTGGCTGCCAGGCCTACAGCTTCCGCATGTACAACGTGTTTGAAGCCATCGACAAAACCGCCCAGTGCGGCGGCAAGACCATCGAGTTCTATCCCGGTCAAAAATTCGACGACACCTCGAAGTGGGACCACAACGCGACGCCTGAAATGATCAACAAGGTGATGAAACACCTCGAAGCCAAAGGTCTCACCGCCGTCGGTTACGGCGTGATCAAACTCGGCAAGGACGCCGCGCAAGATCGCAAGGTCTTCGAGTTCTGTAAAACGCTCGGCATCGGCGTCGTCGTCTCCGAGCCTGATGTCGCCGGCATGGACGGCATCGAAGCGCTAGTGAAGGAGTTCGACATCAAGTTCGCCATTCACAACCATCCCAAGCGCCCGCTCGACCGCGCCTACATGTTCTGGGACCCTGAGTACGTCCTCGGTCTCGTCAAAGACCGCGATCCTCGCCTCGGTGCCTGCGCCGATGTCGGCCACTGGGTCCGCAGTGGCCTGAATCCCGTTGATTGTATCAAAATCCTCAAGGGCCGCATCTTCGATAGCCACATGAAGGACCTCACCGAATTCGGCAACGTCAAGGCCCACGATCTTCCCTTCGGCACCGGCAAGAGCGACATCCCTGCCATCCTCGCCGAATACCACGCCCAAGGCTATCCCGGTCCCCTGCACTGCGAATACGAGCACAACTGGGAGACCAGCGTTCCCGAGATCACCCAGTGCCTCGACTTCGTGAAAAACTGGAAGCCTGCGCAGTAATTTCGCGCTTCAGCTCGATCTCATCCTCCAAGCGGCGGCCATGTCATGTGGTCGCCGCTTTTTTTGTCGCTGTGAGTGGTTCCGATCTGCCTCAACGTGAGCCATGACGGCGGCGGCGCAGCAGGAGGCTGATGCAGCCGAGCAGTAGCAGAGCGGCGCGACCGGGTTCAGGCACCACCACCACGATGCCGTGGCTGGTGAACAGGCTGGTGTCATAGAGCAGCCCCGCCATACTCAGGTTCGGCAGCTCCAGATCCCCGATGAGGCCGCTGGTACGGAAGTTGCCGCCGACGTTGTAGCCATTGAGGTTGGGATTGACCGAGGCCCAGTCGATGAGGTTGAAGACATCCCCATAAATAGGCTGGTAGTCGGCTCCGCCATTGTTGGTGAAGCTGATGATCCCGCCACCGTTGAAGCTGAACGAACCGGTAGTAGTGAGACGGTCATGATTGCCGCCAGTCTGCATGTCATAGAACCCGGCCTGCGTGTTGAGATAGCTGGCGAAAGTCCCCATGCCAAGCTGCGCGCTGAAAGCCGCAGCATCATTGTAATCCGCACCGCCAGTGGCCCCCATTTGCAACGTGAGACGTTCCACGCCGCTGGTATGACCGCTCAGGACCACGTCGCCAGTGATGGTGAACTCGCCGATCAAATCTCCCGCCGTGGCGATGTCGGACGGTACCGAGGACTGGCCAGGGCGAAGGACGCCCGTGCCATCAGTGATGCCGACGACCAGTCCACCAGTTCCTGTTTTCACATTACCCGTGCCGCTGATGGGTCCAGCAAAGGTGTAGGCACCGGCCTGGGTGGAGAAATCAAACGTCGCGCTACCGGTCACCTCGATCCAGGTCGTCGTGGCGATGGAGCCGGTGTTGGAGAGCGCCAGGGTTCCCGCTGTGACGGTCGTCTTGCCGGTGTAAGTGTTGGTGTTGGTGAGAGTCACCGTGCCTGCGCCGGTTTTGTTCACGCTGAGGATGTCACCGGGCTGAGCGGCGGAGATCACGCCCGTGAAGAGAACGCCGCCAGCATCATTTGAAGCGGAGATCAGGGTCAGCTCGCGGATGTTGTCCACCCCGGCCAGGGTGCTGTGCTGCAGGGTCAGATCACCGCTGAAAGTGGCGGAGCCGATGGTGAAGGTGCCGCCAACAGTCGTGCTGCCGCTGCCGTTGGTGTCATTGATGTCGATGTCATTGGCGATGGTGAGGCCGGAGACGCCCGCCAGCAGGGCCACGTTGGGATTGACCACCTCCGCCAGCCAGTGCACCGGATCTTCCCGGATGACGCTGCCGTCGAAATCGATGACCCCGTTCACCGTGACGATGTCCGCCGAGGCCATGAAATAGTTGCCGCCGGTCTGGGTGCTGCCTGCGGTGACGCCAATGCTGGTACCATACAGCATCTCGCCAGCCTCATCGAAGTCGGCGGTGCGCACCAAGTTCATGTGCGTGCCATTGGTGTCCAAGCTCACAATCCGATACACGCCATTGCGTTCCGGACTATTGCCCTCGTCCTTGACTAGGATGCGCTTGTTGATGTCTGCGATGGTAACCGTCACACCATCCACTTCCGATTTCACATTGAGGAAGGCACCGTTACCAGCAGCGCCAGCCCCATTGCTGGTGGCATCAAAGGTGCCGCCGCCGGCGTGCGTGATGAGCGAGCCGGTGGTGCCCAGGTAGGCGTCCGTCAGCACCCGCCGGGTGTCGCCAAGCTCGACCACCGTGGGATTGTCGGACAGGGAGTCGGCGTCAAACACGCTCAGTGTGCCATGGCGGACCACCGTGCCGCCGTCGATGGCCGCGCCCGCCGCCCAAGTGCCGCCCGAGCCGTAGGAGTTCGCAGTGAGAAACTCCACCGTGCCGCTGCCGATCTTGCGCAGGGAATTAGTGCCAAAACCAGCGTCCTGAATGGCCCCGCCGAACTGGAACACCGAGGTGCCGTCCGCTTCGACAAAGACGTTGGTGGCGGTGTCCTGGTAGAGATCCACCGTGGCCGCGCTGGTGAAGCCGTAGGTGCCGCTGGCGGCCCGAGTGCCAATGACGGTGATGCCTTCGTCATTGCCGTCGAAGTTGTTCATGACGACGGGGTTCGCCACCGCCGTGGCGGTGCCGTCGAGGAGCAGCTCCACCCGCGCATCCAGCGGGTTGCTGTCGGAAAACACGATGCCGCCGAGATTGATCACATTAAACTGATCACCAAACGCGGTGCTGCTGCCAGCGATCAAGGTGCCCTGCAGCACGGCGAAACTCGGCGTGACGAAGGTGTTGTTACCGGAGAGCCGCTGGGTGCCGTAGCCGACCTTGAAGAAGCCGTTGGCCCCGCTGCCGGCGGCACCCAGGTGGTCGAAGGTTTGTACCACGCCAGCAAAATCGGCACCGTGGGTGTTGTCACCACCCACGCGGAAGATGGAGTTTTCGATGTTCAATGTGGCACCGCTGCCGCCGGCTAGGGAGCCGATGGTGACATCGAAGCCGACCTGTGCGCTGTCCCAGTAGGGGCTCAGCTTGGCCCCGCTGTTCACGATGAAGCGCGAGTAGGGGGAGAAGGAGTTGTTCGAACCGGCATAGAGAATGCCTTGCGCCACGGTGGTGGTGCCGGTGTAACTGCTGAAGGCGTCCACTAGGTCGTCACCGCCCGTGCTGGCACCGAAGACGGTCTCGCCGACGCCGGTCTTGACCACGTTCAGCAGCCCCTGGTTGCCAAAGGTTCCGCCAAAGACCAGACCATCCGTCATGCCCACGCCGACATCCTGAAAGCCCACACCGGTCTTGGTGCCATCGGCGGAGAAGGTGAGCGTCACATCGGTGAACGCGGCGTTTTCGATCTTGGCAGTGCGCGCTAGGCCGAGGCCACCGACGAAGAGGAAGTTCTGCGTGAAAGTCTTGTGGATGCCCGCCAGTTGCAGGAACCCCTGCGAGGCGAATTTCACCGTGTTGTCATTGAGCGCAAACTCATTGCCCAGACGAATGATCGCCAGCCGGTCCACATCATCACCACCGTTCGTGCTGCTGTTGTTGGTAATCAGCAATTCGCCGGTCCAGGCACGGTTGTCGCCGTTCAGGCCGAAGATGGCGTTGACCACGATGTCATCGAACGGATCGGTGATGCTGCCATTGGCAACGTTGCCACTGCCGCCCTGGGCCACGTTGGTGGAGATGCCACCGCTGCCGATGATGTTGCCATTGAAATTGATAAACAAGGTTTCGGCGTTGGTCGGTGCTCCGATGGAACGATTGGCGTTGGTCACATTGGCCGCGACAGCACTGTCACGGACATCATCCTGATAGTAAAACTCCACATCGTCCTGCAGGGTGAGCGTGCCGTTATAATTGACCACATCCGCATGGGCCAGATAACGCGCGCCGATGCGCTTGAGCTGGTTGCCCGCGCCAGTGTCATCCCGCACGATGATGTCTTGGCTAATGTTGGACACGTCCCGGTAGCCGCCCTCGTCGCGGAACAGGAGCTGCACGGCAGTGTTCCCCGTTACATGCTCACCCGCCAACTCAGCCGCGAGGTTATGGCCGAGAATAATCGGCAGCGTGCCCACGCCGAGCGGGGTGCCCGCGCTGAAAATCTCCAAATGACCTTCCAGCACGATCAACTGGCCGGTCCACTCTGGATTGCTCTCGCGAATCCCCAGGTAACCGTTGCCGGCCTTGGTGATGCCACCGTCGCCAGTGATGTAGCCGCCCGCATCGTTGAAGTAGTGGGTGCCTTGGTTGCCCGCGATGATGAGAGTCGCACCTGCCAGCGTGCTGGCAGTCTGGCCGCCGTCCAGAGTGCCGGCATTGCCCAGGCTGTCAAACAAGAGGACGCCGCGGAAGTTCGTGTTGAAGTCGTGCGGATTAGCCGCCGTGTTTACTGGGGCGAAATCCAGCGTACTGCCCCCCTGGAAGGTGAACCACTCCTGCAAGGTGAAGGTCTGGTTCGAGGTGTTAGTGGCAGTGCCGGGGTGGATGAGCAGGCTCGCACCGCTGTGGACGACGGTACCGTCCAGGAACGCGCTGTTGGAGCCGAACGGTGTCACTGTGCCAGCCGCCTGGGCAAGTGGCTCCCACTTGAGGATGCCCGCCCGAATGTCTAGCAACCCGTTGAAGCTGTTGTTCCGGTTGGTGAGCAGCAGAGTGCCGTCTCCGGTCTTGTCGATGCGCCCCACCGCCGGGTTGGCGGTGTACCCGGCGATCACGTTCGGCTCCGAGGCGAGCACACCGCCATAGGTCAGCGTGGTCCCGCTGGTGATGTTCAACTCGCCGCCATTGCCGCCGAGGGTGATGCCACGATTGGCGTCGAGGATCATGTCAGCGGTGGTCAGCAGCGTGCCGCCATTGATGTAGATGCCATCCACCACGGCGGCTCCTGGTGCGGTGCCCAGATTGGCGTCATCAGAGATGCTCAGCGTGCCGCCATTGAGGAAGGTTTTGCCGGTGAAGGTGTTGGCACCGGACAGGATCAGGGTGCCAAGACCCGTCTTCACCAGCGCATTGCCACCAGTGTCGGCGATGATGGAACTGATGGTCAGCACGGACGCGCCATGCTGGTGAATGATCAGATCAGCCGTGCCGCCCGCTTTAAGAGCGCCGCCAGTGATCATCTTGGCCGAGGTGCCGGTGGCGACCAGTGAGTTCACCATGATGCCGCCGCTGGTCACGGTAAGGCCACCTGCGTCCACCGTGATCGTGCCTGCCGCATCTGCGTCAAAGTGGATCGTGTTAACCACGGCAGCCGCAGCAGTGGTGCCGGTGAAGCCGAGCAACTCGCTGACGTCGTTGCCGTTAACCCAGGCGGACACGTTGTCGGTGTTTTCCCGGGAGGCTCCGGCAAAGACATCCAGGGCACCCGCCGTGGTCATCGCGAAATCCAGCGCGTTGAGCGTGTAGGAGGCGGCGGCGGCGTTGTAGTTGTAGGTGTCGCCAAAAGTGGCCCAGGCGATGGCCGTGCCATCAGCAGGAGCATTGTTGCCCAGCAAGGTGATGGCCGCTGTGCCGCCATTGGCATACTCCACAAAGTTAACGGTGCCGCCCGACTGCCGGTCCAGCGGGATGCTGCCGGAACCGAGGTTCATCGTGGTGGTGCGGCCTATTGTGGAAGTGACGATCACATCCGTGCCGCCCGGGGCAATGACCGTGGCCGCTGTGGGTGCCGCCGGAGATGACACAGCGGCACCCGTGTAATTGGCCGTTTCATTTTGAATGGAACTCGCGCCGTCCATTTCGATGCCGCCACCAGCCAGAATGATCATGGCACCAGTGTCGAAGCGCCGACCGGTGGCCGCGCCATAGTTGGTCAGGCGCAGCAGACCGCCGGACATGTTGAGCTGCTCCGCATCACCATCCTGCGCCACGCCGCCCACGTCGTTCTGACCGTTGAAATTATACCTCGCGTCATGAAGATTTGTGAGAAGGGAAAAATTGGAAATTGAGCGTCAGGAGGGTGGCGAGCTCGGGCTTGTAGTCCGTCTGCATACGCTCCAGGCAGGT